>NZ_CP177325.1:0-300000 GCF_046843095.1 Bartonella sp. DGB2 | reverse complement strand
CTGTTTATTGCCCGTATTTCACGCGGCCGAACCATTAAAGAGCTAGTGTTAGGTGTTATGCTAATTCCTTTAGGCTTTACGTTACTTTGGCTTTCGCTTTTTGGCAATACAGCAATTGATCTAGTTCTGAACCATGGACAAACTGCTTTAGGACAAGCCGCTTTAGAAAATCCGCCTATGGCTATTTATAAATTATTTGAATACTTCCCTTATACAAAGATTTTAGCTGGATTTACCGTGGTGATCAGCTTTGTGCTTTTTCTTACCCCTGTCGATTCGGGCACTTTAATGATCGCTAATCTTTCGAGTAAAGGCGGAGCGATTCGCGATGATGCTCCTCATTGGATTCGTGTTTTTTGGGGTTGTGTGACCACACTTATTTGCGTGGGGCTTCTCTACGCAGGCAGTTTTAGCGCCATGCAAACTGCAGTAGTCTTATGCGGGCTACCTTTCTCTATAGTAATTTTGCTTTATATGTTAAGCTTATGTCATGATCTAATAAAAGCTGAGAAGGACTCTTCCTAAAAGAGCATTTTAATCTTATATCATGGCTCAATTCTACAGAGCCTTAAATTTAAGTATGAGTGTTTTATGCAACCTTTGCCGCGCTATTTTCATTTTATCGCCGCGCCCACAGAACGCGCCCAACAAGCGCTTTCAACCCTTATATCACTATACGGACAAACTGAAGCACACAAAGCAGATGTGGTGGTGGTCTTAGGGGGTGATGGCACTATTTTGCATAGTCTACGCGAGTTTATGAATAGCGGAAAGCCGGTCTATGGTATGCATTGCGGATCCGTTGGGTTTTTAATGAACGAATACCGCATAGATGATTTAGCAGAACGACTGGCAGCTGCACATCGTGAAAATTTGCACCCCCTACGCATGGTAGCACAGACAGAAAACTGCGGTCAGGTAGAGGCTTTGGCTATTAATGAAGTATCGCTTTTTCGACAATCTTATCAAGCCGCTAAAATAAGAATCGTTGTTGATAAAAAGATTCGCATAGATGAACTAATTTGTGATGGCATTATGCTTGCGACGCCCGCAGGCTCAACTGCTTACAATTTATCGGCACAAGGCCCTATTTTGCCGCTTCTAGCCCCACTTTTGGCTCTTACCCCCGTAAGCCCTTTTCGGCCTCGCCGTTGGCATGGCGCGCTTTTGCCTAATAATGCTTTAGTACGCTTTGACATGCTAGAATCAAAAAAACGACCTGTAAATGCTGCTGCTGATAATGTAGAGGTAAAATCTGTCTCTAGCGTAACGATTTCTGTAGCATTTGACGTCGAAACTTCGCTTTTATTTGACTCCAATCACTCCTGGAATGAACGAATTTTGTCAGAACAATTTCGTTATTAAGGTTTTTGTTGCTTTTTTAAGCGTTAGATTTATTAGTTATAGTTGACTTTTCTCTAAAGGCACCGTAACGCCTATATTGATTAAAGTGGTTAACTGCCTCCGCTAAAGGATATTTATCGTGGAGCCATTAAAAGAAAGTATAGAAGACTCTTTGACCAGTTTCGATGATTTAGGGCTATCTGACAAAGTACTCTCTGCTGTTAAAACAGCAGGTTATAAAACGCCTACCCCCATTCAATCCAGCGCTATTCCCCATGTATTAAAGCACAAAGACGTATTGGGACTTGCGCAAACGGGCACAGGAAAGACAGCATCCTTTGTTTTGCCTATGCTAACCTTACTGGAAAAAGGGCGCGCGCGCGCGCGCATGCCCCGCACACTTATTCTAGAACCAACGCGGGAATTGGCGGCTCAAGTCAAAGAAAATTTTGATAAATATGGTGTCAATCATAGGCTGAATGTGGCCTTGCTGATCGGTGGTGTATCCTTTGATGAACAAGAGCGAAAATTAGAGCGCGGCGCTGATGTATTGATCGCTACACCAGGTCGCCTACTTGACCATTTTGAACGCGGGAAATTATTGCTGACAGGAGTCGAGATTTTAGTGATTGATGAAGCCGACCGCATGTTGGATATGGGTTTTATACCCGATATTGAACGGATTTGTAAATTTATACCATTTAGCCGCCAAACACTATTTTTTTCGGCCACTATGCCACCAGAAATCACACGCTTAACTGAACAGTTTTTACGCGCTCCCGTGCGTGTGGAAGTGGCTGCTGTATCTTCAACTGCTAAAACTGTTAGCCAATATTTAGTAAAATCAGCTAGCAAACCATGGGATAAGCGTGCGGTTCTACGCGATCTTATCCGTGGCGAAGGTGATGGGTTGCAAAATGCCATTATCTTTTGCAATCGCAAGGTCGACGTTGCTGAACTTTATCGTTCTCTTGACCAACACGGTTTTAACGTAGGTGCCTTACATGGTGACATGGATCAACGCACCCGTATGGAAACTTTGAACAAATTCAAAGATAACCAGATCAGCCTTTTAGTTGCCTCAGATGTAGCCGCGCGTGGACTTGATATTCCCGCCGTAAGCCACGTGTTTAATTACGATGTACCTATTCACGCTGAAGATTATGTTCACCGCATTGGCCGTACCGGACGAGCGGGCCGCAGCGGGAAAGCTTTCACCATTGCAACCAAAAAGGATCAAAAATACATTACTGCTATTGAAACAATGAGCGGCGAAACACTCGCTTGGCTTGATGGCAACCTCAGCACTCTTTCTGCAGAAACAGAGCAGCCCGTATTAAACAAAAAGCCAAGCCATAGCGCAAAATCTTCAAAGCAGAATCATAAAGCTAAGCGGGGGGCTAACCCCACTTCTGTGGATATAAAACCCAAAGTGAGTGATAACGTTCTTATCCCTAAACAAGAGATACCAAAAAAAATATCGTCACCTGCGAAACATAAAGATACTGTGCCGCTTGAACGTGGCTTTGGTACCGACGCTCCAGCATTTATGCTGATAAAGTTTTAAACCTTTAAATGCCTTGTAATATGGATTCGAAGTGTTTTTACTTTGTAGAAGGACAACGCAGCTAAAATCTTCATAAAAGAATGGAACTTAAGGCTTGCTATTGAGAAAGTAATTAGATTAAAACGCTTAATCTTTCCTTGATTTAGGAGCCTCCAATGTCTCTCCCTGAAAAAGCTTTTCCTGTTAGTTGGGATCAATTTCATCGCGATTCACGTGCCTTAGCGTGGCGCATCGCTGGACGCAATGAGGAATGGCGTGCCATTGTGGCCATCACTCGTGGTGGTCTTGTACCCGCCGCGATTATTTGCCGAGAGCTCGGCATACGTATGATTGAGACAGTTTGCATTGCATCTTACCATGATTATCGCAACCAAACGGATTTACATGTATTAAAATCAATTAATGAGGATCTGAAAACCAATGGTGGGGCGGGGATTTTAGTAGTAGATGACCTTACCGATACCGGTAAGACAGCAAAAATCGTCAAAGACATGATCCCGCGCGCTCATTTTGCTACTATTTATGCCAAACCTCAGGGTCGGCCCTTGGTTGATACATTTGTAACAGAAGTCAGCCAAGATACGTGGATTTATTTCCCTTGGGACATGGGGTACACATTCCAAAAACCTATCGCGGAAGGCCATGCGGGTTAAGTCACGTGTCGCGCATGCTCAGATTAAACTAATTTCCTAGATTTTTTTAAGCGCTAGTTTGAAAGCTACAGATCAATATCTAATATGGCCATAGAAAAGTTATAAGAGAGCTCACCCTCATCCTCATCGCGGTAAATTACGCCTAAAAATTCTTCTCCAAGGTAAACTTCGCAGGAATCATCTTTTTTAAGCCGCTCTTTGACTCGTAAAGATGCGTTTTGGAATACGCGCTTAAAATAAGCATCAAGGCTTTTTATTTCTTCACTATTCACCGTTTTCTCCTTTGTAAATTTAGGCTCTGTCTCATACGGTATCTATATCTTTATGTAAAGAACAAAGATCAATGGTTGCTAAGCGCTTGATCCATGGTTAAAGCAGGTTCTTGTGTGGTGTGTCTAGCTATAATCTTGGCAGGAACACCAGCAACTGTTACATGTGCGCTGACTGAATTGAGGACAAGAGAGCCTGCAGCAATTTTTGCACAAGCGCCGATCTCAATATTACCCAAAATTTTTGCGCCCGCACCAATCAATACACCTTGGCGGATTTTAGGGTGGCGATTACCACATTCTTTTCCTGTCCCCCCCAAAGTGACCCCATGTAGAATAGAAACATTATCTTCTACCACTGCCGTTTCCCCAATGACAAGGCCAGTTGCATGATCTAAAAACAGGCCTTGTCCTAAAATGGCAGCAGGGTGAATATCGACTTGAAAAACACACGATGCTCGGCCTTGCAAAAAATAGGCAAAGTCTTTACGTCCCTGATTCCAAAAAATATGCGCAAAGCGGTGGGTTTGTAGCGCAATAAATCCTTTAAAATAAAGAATGGGCTCAATATACCGATGGCAAGCTGGATCGCGCTCTAAAAATGCCATAAGATCAGCTTCAACGGCCCTTTCAAACTGCGTTTTTTGACCCGCTGTCTGATCAAAAAGGGCATAAAGGGTCGCTCGCGGCATTTCCGCCGTTTCCAGTCGTGCTGCTACACATGCAGCCACAGCATCAAAAAGGCGCGCATGATTCAGTATAGCGACTTCAAAGTAATCCTGTAGCGCAGGATCCAACTGTAGTGCCTTTTGCGTTTGAATTCTTATCGTTTCCCAAATAGGTTTTGCTTCAGGAATCTCATCATATAAAATAGAAGTTGGCATGGCGATCCTTTATGAAGCGGCTAAGTTAAGAGCCTTTAATAGGTTAACCCTATCGAAATATACTTTATAGAATTTGCGCCTTGCCTTAAGAAAAGGGGTGGCAGGCAAGAAACTCCAAAACACCAGCTTTGTAGGTCTTGTCGCCAACAGCCAGCATATGATCGCGCCCTGGAATAGAAAGGCATACCCCATGCGGCAAAAGCGCAACCAAACTTTCTGCATCGCCGGCGATTTCATCCTTTGTTCCTACTGCCACCAAAGCAGGTTGGGTTATGCGATAAACCTCTTGCGCAGTAAGTTGCTTTTTTGAGGTCATGATACAAGCACTCAAGGCTCGCTTATCGCTTTTTGTTTGATCAGCGAATTTACGGAACATGAGCCCACGCGGATCGGTTATCGTGGTTGGATCCTGCGCTAATAAAGCTTGTTGTACGCTTTGCCAATCGCCTGCTCCCGTAATCATGCCAATCCCTAGGCCACCAAAAATAACGCTATGAACGCGGGCTGGGAACAGTAGCGCCATAAAGGCAGCAATACGTGCGCCCATAGAATAGCCCATAATACATGCTTTCTCTAAGCCCAAATGGTCAAGCAAAGCGCAGGCATCATTAGCCATAGACTCAGGTCTATAAACATGCGGATCATAAGATTTATCTGATAATCCATGCCCACGATTATCAAGCGCAATAACACGGTAGCCCGCTTCTGTAAGAATACGAAACCAACCCGTTGCATACCAATTAATATAAGAAGATGAAGCAAAGCCATGGATTAATAAGATGGGCACCCCCCTCCCCTCTTGTCGATAAGCTAAGCGGGCTCCACCCGATTCAAAATAATACACAGTTTCGGCTGTCATTTATTATCCCTTATAAGAAATTAGATTGCGGGGTGAATGAGATATTGCCCAACCTTTATACCATAGGCCTCCACCTGACCCGCATTAAGCTCAACTGCATAAGTTACAGGCTTTTGCGACGAAATTTTTTCCATAGAAAAAGGTATAGCACCCTTTTTTATAGTAACAATTTTACCATGCTCATCGGCAAAAAGTATATCTAGAGATAAGGGCGTATTCGCCATCCACATATTAATAAGCTCATTTTGGCTAAATCGAAAAAGCATAGCGCGATTTTGCGGAAAATTGTAACGATACATCAAACCAGCTTCTAAAGCAGCAGGGGTTCGAGCAATTTCTATTTGATAAATAGCATCACCTAACCCACCACGAATTTTTAAAGGAGTCGGATCAATGGGCAATACTATAGGCGTGTGCTGTTTTAGCGCATCTCCTTTATTTAAAAAGATACGTTCCACAGTTTTATTCCCTAATGCAACATCATTATTCGCAAGCGCTTGTTCTATTATAGCCGCCCAAATAAGCCACGCACATGAGAAAAGGATTAAATGCTTCATCATAAAGGCCGTATAAAAATATTAAGGGTAAGCCACTACTAAACCGCCGCAAAGGGTCTGAAAATTTCATGGGCATTTAAATAACAGCCAGCCATTTATTAGTCTCCATCGCTTTCATCACGAGGATCAGGTCCGCTTTGCTCTAACAATTCAGCAGCGATAAGTCCCGCATTTTGTCGCAAGGCGGCTTCAATCTCATCAGAAATAGCGGGATTTGCGCGTAAAAATTGCTTAGCATTTTCACGCCCCTGCCCCAAACGCTGTGAATTATAGGAAAACCAAGCCCCCGCTTTTTCTACGATCTCTGCCTTCACCCCAAGGTCAATCAACTCGCCTAGCTTAGAAATGCCTTCGCCATAAATGATATCAAATTCTACCTGTTTGAAAGGAGGGGCAAGTTTATTCTTAACAACCTTCACCCGCGTTTGATTTCCTACCACAACATCTTTATCCTTGATAGAACCAATACGACGGATGTCCAAGCGTACCGAAGCATAGAATTTTAAGGCGTTCCCACCTGTAGTTGTTTCAGGCGAACCAAACATGACCCCGATTTTCATACGGATTTGATTGATAAAAATCACCATACAATTAGATCGGAAGATTGACGCCGTTAATTTGCGCAGTGCTTGACTCATTAAACGGGCTTGTAGGCCAGGCAAAGAATCGCCCATTTCACCATCAATCTCTGCGCGGGGGGTAAGAGCCGCCACGGAATCGATAACCAAAACATCAATGGCCCCAGAGCGTACCAAAGTATCAGTAATTTCCAAAGCTTGCTCCCCGGTATCAGGTTGAGAAATAAGAAGATTTTCAAGATCAACCCCTAATTTACGGGCATAAACAGGATCAAGCGCATGCTCTGCATCAACAAAAGCGCAAACGCCGCCACGTTTTTGTGCTTCAGCCACCGTATGCAAGGCCAATGTCGTTTTTCCAGAACTCTCAGGCCCATAAATTTCAACGATACGCCCCTTTGGTAAGCCGCCGACTCCCAAAGCAATGTCTAGCGATAATGAGCCCGTAGGTATCGTTTCTATTTCAACAACTTGTTCCTTTTGGCCAAGCCGCATGATAGACCCTTTGCCAAATGCCCGTTCAATTTGTGACAGCGCAGCATCAAGAGCTTTTGATTTATCCACCATTTCATCCTTAATAAATTTTCTTCTATGAGCACTCTGCCCCAGATTACACTTAATTATGAATCCGTATTTTAGACTCTATTCATCGCCGTGATATGTACATCATATGTTCTTGATTGCAAGGGGTATTCTATAGAAATACCGATCTTTTAATCAACTTATCCTAAGTGCGCAAAGGTGGCGCCCATACCACACTAGGTCGCCCACCAGTTTTGCGTCACTCCTTTAGTGTAAGCGGTTCAGATATTAACACCAAAACGCTCGTAAATAAACGCTTCCCCCCATTCCTAATACAGCGATATTAGGCGCTTATTTGCTGTTTTGCAGTACGGATTGAATCTTCCAAAATCTCTAAAGCTTCGTCAAAAATAAGATCCTCAATCGTAAGGGGAGCAAGAAAACGAATAACATTGCCATACACTCCACAACTCAACAAGATAAGCCCTTTTTCAAGCGCGATTTTGCGTACGAGATCTGTGAATTGTGCACAAGGCTCACCGTTTTGGTTAAAGAATTCAATCGCCTTCATAAAGCCTGGGCCTCGTATGTCGCGAATTTCTGGCACATCTTTTTGCAAACAAACCATTTTTTGATGCAAACGTGTGCCGAGCACTTGGGCGCGATTACAAAGGTCTTCTTTATCAATCACTTCCAAAACAGCTAAAGCTGCTGCAATAGCTACAGGATTGCCCCCATAAGTACCGCCTAATCCACCTACCACAGGGGCATCCATTATCTCTGCACGCCCCGTTACGGCCGACAGCGGAAACCCTCCTGCCAAGCTTTTAGCCATACAGATAAGATCAGCATTAATGTCATAATGTTCCATAGCAAAGACCTTGCCCGTACGAGCAAAACCTGTTTGTACTTCATCAGCAATCATAACAATTCCATGTTCATCGCAAAGGGTACGAATCGCACGCATAAGTTCAGCTGGCGCGGGATAAAAACCGCCTTCTCCTTGTACAGGCTCAAGAATAATAGCTGCTACGCGCTGAGGTGAAACATCAGACCGTAAAAGGGTATTAAGAGCCTGAATGCTATCTCTTGACGTAATATTATGCACTTCAGTTGGAAAAGGGATATGATAAACTCCATTGGGCATAGATCCAAAACCCGTTTTATAGGGAGCGACCTTTCCCGTGAGCGCCATACCCATAAAGGTGCGGCCATGGAACGCCCCGCTAAAAGCAATAACAGCATCGCGGCCCGTATAGGAACGGGCAATTTTAATTGCATTCTCCACCGCTTCAGCCCCTGTAGTAGTAAAGAAAGTCTTCTTAATAAAATCACCAGGCACGCGTTGGTTAAGCTCTTCGGCAAGGGTCACATAATTTTCATACGGAACCACTTGGTGGCAACTATGGGTAAAATTTTTCAATTGCTCTGTCACTGCTTCCATAATGTGTGGGTGGCAGTGTCCAGTATTAAGTACGGCAATTCCCGAAGCAAAATCAATATATCGACGGCCCTCAACATCCCATAATTCGGAATTGCGTGCTTTTTTGATAAAAATTGGTGTTGATACACCGACACTTTTAGTGATAGCATTAGAGCGGCGTTTTGTAAGCGTTTCGTTTTGCATAATGTCCCCAACTGTTTGTTATAATGGTTTTCTTAATAAGATATGGCTTTGCAGGCTTGGAATCTACAATGAAGTTAAGTTTCACATAATTTACAAAAATGTCCAGAAAAATTATAATAAATATTAAATCTTTACCCTAATCTACCTTCTTCCGTAGCCCTAGCTTTAAAATAAATACTATATACAAGGCTTAAGCAAGCTTTATGAGATTCATCATACTCTCTCAATTGAGACATACAATAAGGTGCTTACCAATTAAATCCGCTCATACTCGTTTTTGTTCCATACTAAGATCGCAAAATCACGGATCGCAAAATCACGCAACGGCCTTTTCATTGGTAACAGGACATGATACAAGTCGTTGCCAATGTTAAAAGGATATAAAGATGTCGTTGCTTTAGCGGCATCTTTGTTTTTCAAGGAACTTGGCTATGGCAAAAATTATTGAAACTGCAACCGGCGCTTGGGCGTTAACCTTTGACGATGTGTTACTTCAGCCCGGACACTCAGAAGTGATGCCAAGCCAAGTAGATATAAAAACGCGCCTCTGCCGCGATATTATTTTAAATTTGCCTCTTTTATCAGCTGCGATGGACACTGTAACGGAAGCGGATCTAGCTATTGCAATGGCACAGGCTGGAGGGATAGGTGTTATCCATCGCAATATGAGCGCACAAGCCCAAGCAGAAGAAGTAAGACAAGTTAAAAAATTCGAATCCGGTATGGTAGTGAATCCGGTAACCATAGGACCAGAGGCAAGCCTTGAAGAAGCTCAAGCCTTGATGCGAAAATACCATATTTCTGGTATTCCCGTTGTAGAAAACCCCCAGCATGTTCCCAGTAAATTATTGGGGATTTTGACCAACCGTGATGTGCGTTTTGCCTCAAACCTCCAACAAAAAATCCACGAATTAATGACGTGTGAGAATCTCATCACCGTGCGGGAAAATGTCAAACAAGAGGAAGCTAAGCGCCTATTACATCAATATAGAGAAGCTAAGCGCCTATTACATCAATATAGAATTGAAAAATTATTGGTAGTTGATGACCAAAGGCGGTGTGTAGGACTAATCACCGTCAAAGATATTGAAAAAGCGCGTCTTCATCCTCATGCTACAAAAGATCCACAGGGGCGTTTACGTGTAGGAGCGGCCACTACAGTAGGTGGCGAAGGGCGCGATCGGGTAGAGCGTTTACTAGATGCAGGCGTAGATATCTTAGTGGTTGATACAGCACATGGCCATTCACAACAAGTGTTGGAGGCGGTTAATTTTATTAAACGACAAGCTGGAGAGACGTCAGTAATCGCGGGTAACGTAGCGACTCCAGAAGCGACGCGTGCTTTGATTGATCATGGCGCCGATGCAGTAAAAGTAGGAATTGGTCCAGGTTCTATCTGCACTACACGTATTGTGGCAGGGGTAGGAGTACCGCAACTGGCAGCAATTATAGGCGCGGTGGATATCGCCCAAAAGGCTGGCATCCCAGTTATTGCTGATGGCGGGATTAAGTTTTCAGGTGACTTTGCCAAGGCCATCGCAGCAGGTGCGTGCGCAGCTATGATTGGCTCGTTATTGGCGGGAACAGAAGAGAGCCCTGGTGAAGTTTATCTTGCACATGGACGCTCTTTTAAAGCATATCGGGGGATGGGCTCTGTAGGTGCTATGGCGCGCGGCTCTGCAGATCGTTATTTCCAAGCAGAAGTGCGCGATGCGCTTAAACTTGTCCCAGAAGGGATTGAAGGTCAAGTTGCCTATAAGGGCCCCATTGCTGCTGTTTTACACCAATTAGCCGGCGGTTTACGCGCTTCTATGGGCTATGTAGGAGCTAGAAATATCACTGAATTTCAAGAAAAAGCAACCTTTGTGCGCATTACCAATGCTGGCCTTCAAGAAAGTCACACCCATAATGTGACCATTACACGCGAAAGCCCTAATTATCTTGGAGTTTCGTAACCGCTCCTTTAGCACTTCTTTTGAAAAGGATCACATGCAAGCTTGCTTAAGGGAGCGCAAAACATACAGAGACTCTCCTATGCCATATTATCGTCTTAAACGAAGACGCCCCACACGCGTAACACGGGGCTTATTCCTTGCATAATACGATAAACATTTTTAGTATATTTTTTGGCGCTACTGTCCTAATAATTAAATAGCTCAATTCTCTAAAACAGGTTATACAAACCCCTATGAGAATAGCATTACTTTATAAGAGAGCAGGGTCGAGACTAAATTTTATATCCAATTAGAGCGAGGGTCTGATCATGCTAAACTCACTAAAATTACCGCAAAAAAATGGCTAAAACTTCGTCAAAACTGATTTAAAAACACACGAATCTTGGGCACAATTAACGATCACAAAGCCATATGCAGCAGGTCTCTTGCATGTACTTGTATCTCAGGTAGGCGACCATAACGCCGTAGTAGCTTCATACCCTACATTGGCAAAACTGATGGGGGTTTCTGTAATCACCATTAGAAGATCTATTGAAGTTTTGAAAAATGGTAATTGGATAGAGGTTCGGCGCATTGGCGGTTCTGGTACCGCCAATGCTTACATCGTCAATGATCGGGTTGCCTGGACAGATGCTCGCGATAACCTGCCATATAGTTTATTCTCAGCCAAGGTAATAGCTTCTAGCGAAGAGCAGCCAGATAAGGATATGCTAGGCAAACAAGAGCCATTACGGTGGTTGCCAAAAATCGGAGAAATACAAAATCCAACAGGTGACGGCTTGCCGCCACCTTCGCAACCACATTTGCCCAGCATGGAGCCAGACTTGCCAGCCGCTAGTAATCTGCTTGACGATCGACTCCATGATGAACATCAACTTGCTATGGTCGATTTTTTGAATGAACGAGTACGGTAGCATCAATATCCACCATAGATAAGGATTTTCTTGCGGTAAAACCATATATAGCCGTTAGAGGTTCCTAAAAAATCGTCTGTCTTAAATATCGCTATATCTTTAGCTCTGCTAGGAACTAAAAATATAAAAAGCATAACTTGAATACCAAACGGGCTCAGCACAAATCCCTTAAATTGCTCCTTATAACGCTAACCATTCTTCGGACAAGAAAAATGAATGTCTTACTCCTGTTTAAAAAAAATTGAAAATAAATAAATAAATAAAAATATAATAAAAATATAAACTAATGAAAAAAAACCAAAAATATCTATCATGTACGCACTGAAATAAAAAAATATTAATAAACTTAATCTAACTAAAGTAGATAGAAATGATTCATATGTAGCCCTAAGTCTGTCGCTAATACTATCATGTAAAACAACTTCTGCACGAATTGATACATATTTTATTAAGTAAAAAATCATACAAACTAAAATTGAAGCATATATCTTATTTATATCAATAAAAAATATGATAAAAATCATTAACAAAGAAATTATCGAAATAATAAATATATTTTGTTTTTCGCTTAGCTTTGTAAAAAGCGTACTAGCTATTAACTGAGAAAGCAATATAAAAGAGAACACAATACCAAGATTAAAATAATTAATTTTAATATCGCAATACTTAAATATCCATTGCCAATATTGAGCAAAAACATTAATAAAAATTAATGCAAAACAAAAATAAATAGAAACGTAAGGAGAATTTTTAAATATAAAAAACATCTCTTTTACATCATAAGCAAATGAATTATATTCATATTCTTTATTTTCTAATTTTAAATTATCCATAAATATTAAACCAAATATTGTTGTTATTAACATCAAAAATGCTGCTGCATACCATATATATGGTCCAGCATAATCGGCAAAATATGCGCCTATCAAACTGAATAAAAACATACCAATATAATTACACTGAGAACTGTAACCAATAATTTTTTTTGTTGTTTCTAAATTTGCCTTAGAGTATTGTACTAGCAAAGCATTGTAAGCGCCAGCAATCAATGTTAATGATAATGCATTAAATAACTCAGCCAAAAGAAAACCATAAAATCCATCAGAAATACCCATAAGGAACAGCCATACCGCAGAAAAAGCTGATGATAAAACTATAGAAATCTTATAACTCTTTTTATCTGCAAAATAACCAAGTGGTATATCAGATACCATCATAATAAAAGCTTGAGAAGACTTAATTATACCTATCTCTATGAGAGTTATTCCTCTATTTAACATATAAAATACGATAAAAGCTCCAGTTAAAATCCTTATACCATTAAATAAAAAACCAAACGCTAATAGAATTAACATGAATTATCTCCAATATACTTATAAAGTATTTATAAATACTGATAAACTTATATAAGTTTAAATTATTGTATGTAGGACAATAGCCACTATAAGGATAGACAGTTCTAGCAATTTTATATACAGAAAAATTAATAAATATTGTTTTTTCTAAAGTTTGACACTTATCAAAGTCTGTCAAATATTTTTAGGAGAAAGTGGTACAGTAAATGCCTATATCATCAACGACCGTGTCATATGAACAGAGTCCCGCAACAAACGGCGATATAGTCATTTACAGCTACAGTAATTGTTTCTAGCGAAAAACACCAGACTTTCTGCGTAAGGGAACGGGAAAATGGCGCAAAGCACGGCGCGATAACACCGTAGACACAGTAATAAACACGTTTCCAGCTACTGGTGGTATTGATTATGATCATTACTGGATAGGATTAAAACGAATGGCTAATTGCAATATGGATAACACCATGATAGCCGATAAATTCCGCGCTTTTTGCCGCGGTAAAGAAATACCACTAGATAGCCGAAATATTGAAAATATCTTCGCTGGATTCTCTAAAAAAATTAGAAGTATATAATATATAAAACAAATAAGTAAATAATATTAAAATTAATTTTATTAATTTTAAAAAGTATTTATTTTTTTTAAGCGAGGTCAAAATGAAAAAAATTCCAATGCTATTAAAAGTAATATCATTATCAATACCGCTATCACCAATCATAGCCTCAAACGTTAATGCACAAACTATTTCTTTATCGGATACCCAAATTTATAGTTGGAAAGGGGCTGTAGATGGCGCAAATAGTGGAGCTGTAAAAGGAGCAGTAATAGGGGGTGCAATTGGCGGTGGTGCTGGCGCCGTTGTTGCAGGAGGAGCTGCTGCTATAGCAACAAGAAATCCTACAGTAACTGTAAGAGCAGCACGTGCTGGTGGTGTAGTTGGAACTGAAGTAGGAGGTTATATAGGCGCTGGCACTGGCGCTGTTATTGGAGGGGTTAAGGGCGCTATATTTGATTAATCAAAATATACTTTTTGACCCTGAAAATCTATAACTTTCAGGGTGAAAAAATAGTATAAATAAAATTAAGTGGTATTTAAATATGAAAAAGTTATTTTTATCCTTAAAAATATCATTATATATAACCGCATACCAAATTTTTATTTCTACATTATTAAGCTTAGTTTTTAACTTTATATTCAATATTAATTTATACATAAGTATAAATACAATTATATTTATCTATATTTCATAGATATTTTTATTTATTGTATGTATATCATTTGATATACCGTCTTTTATAGAGAAGCTCAAAAATATATAATCTAATAAATTAAATAAAAAATCAAAAATAAAAACATTAATAAATAAATTAATTGTTAATAAGTTGCATTTGTATGCAATAATATTGTCTTTTATAGGGGTTTTATTAATTAAATTATTTAATATAATATTTTATTGACAAAATAATAAATTAATTGAATGATAATATCAAATTTATTTAAAGATATATATAATTATTTTAATATACAAAAAATGAATACTTAAAACAAAAACTCATTTGTGGATGTTTTAAGCGTATTTCCTTTTTGGCTCGACGTATTTTATGACACTACGCGTCACTACTTGGCTTTTTTTTCCAAAGAACTAAGTTTATGATTTTTGGTAACATCATTGGGCGGGGGCGCCCCCTATATTACGGGGGGAGACACCCGCATAAATTCTAAATTAGCGTTTATTTGTAGCCGAATTGTGGATTAAGCCTGTATGAGCGATTTATGCCTATTTTTGGGCCTTCTAGCAAAGCATTTAGATCTATCAACTGCTTGATACTCCGTTGAATGTTTTGGGGCTTGATATCTAGTTCTCTAGCAATTTCTGCTTGATTGACAATCAATAAATTTTCAAAATCCAATTGCGCGAATAAACACATCAAAACACGAAAATCACTACCAGTTAAATTGCTCTTAGAAAATAAAAACGCAGCATTTTGAGATATTGCAAACCAATTCTTACCAAACTCATTTTTCCGTTTAGGAACCACATAAGCGATAAAGTCGCCCGCAACCTTATCGGTTTTAGAATTCACTTGATTAAACTTGCTATGCATTGTCATCTCAAAAAAACTTTAATGTAATGTCTACACATGCTCTTGTAATGTTTGTAGATTACATTGTTAGGCTACAGACTCTAGGAAAAAATATTCAGAACAGCAGAAAAAATCTCGTCGTGAAATCCTAAAAGCAGAAAAGAACTTCCAGCAATCCAAAGGGTGAAGGGATATTAGTCTGCAATACCTTTAAAATCGTCAAATTTGACTGCATATGGTTTTTTATTATTCTATTAAGGGAACCCAGCAGATGAAAAAAGTCTCTGTACGGTTATGACGGTTTTAGAGTATATCTAACACTAACACTACCGTCAAGCATCAACCTAATCACTCATAAGCCATTCAAGGGGGGTATGGGGGGCAAGCCCCCATCGAACGAAAGTCGCGACGTAGTCGCGGCAATTACCCATCAGGACTAATGCTAGGATTTTCTAGCTTGGGGTTGCTTGAAGCCATTTTTACATGATTTTTGGGTAAGTGCTAGTTCTGCAAGGTATACGCTTACTAGAGGTTTCAGTAAAGCAGTTGGCTTTCCCACCGCTGGCCGCTACGCGGTACGTTTGTCCACAATCGCTACGCTCATGCTAGACAAACCCAGCCATGAAAAATTCCAAGCTCTATTTTTGACGGCGCTTTGCTTCCGCTCTTTCTTTCGCTACGGCGCCTCGTTGCCGGTCGATTTCGACCCAAAGGTCGACTTTTTTAGTGCTCTTAGATCATTAGAAGAGCTAAAAAAACATTATGGAAAATCAATCTTTTACGGAGTGTGGTCTGCTCTCTCAGGAGAGCAGGGTCGAGATAAAATTTTATCTTTACAGATAGATTTTATATCTTTACAGATAAAATTTATATCCAATTAGAGCAGGGGTCTGATCATGTCAAATGCGCTAAAATTACAGCAAAAAAAATTACTAAAAACTTCGTCCAAACTGATTTAAAAACACACGAGGCTTAGGCGCAATTGACGATCACAAAACCATATGCCGCTGGTCTCTTACACGTACTCGTATCTCAGGTGGGCGACCACAACGCCGTTGTAGCTTCATACCCTACATTGGCAAAACTGATGGGGGTTTCTGTAATCACCATTAAAAGATCTATTGAAGTTTTGAAAAATGGTAATTGGATAGAGGTTCGGCGCATTGGCGGTTCTGGTACCGCCAATGCTTACATCGTCAATGATCGGGTTGCCTGGACGGATGCAACGCGATAATCTGCGATATAGTTTGTTTTCAGCCAATGTAATAGCTTCTAGCGAAGAGCAGCCAGATAAGGATATGCTGGATTAAGAAAGAACCTTTACAAGGGTTACCAAAAATCGGGGAATTGCAACACCCAACAGGCGACGGCTTACCCCCGCCCTCGCAACCACATTTGCCAAGCATGGAGCCAGACTTGCCCGCAGCTGGCAAACTGAAAACATGAAATTGCGTTCTACGCTAATAATGTCGTCACCTAAAGGTGACGACATTATTTTTTTATGGCGCTACGCGCCATTGCCCCGCTCCCTTACTCAGAAATCTAAGCAGTATCACATTTCTGCATCATTTTTTCTGCACGGTTTTGCACGATTTTGCACGATTTTTACATCAATCACCGATATCCACCGCATATCGACCAAGTTTCGACGCCCTTTAAGGGCAAAAAGTCATCCTTTTTACCCTTAAATTGTTTCCACACCATACGCACCTTTCTGTGCATTTAAGTCATTGATTTTAAATAACTTTTGGAAACAATAAAAATTATTTGTATTGTTTCAACAATACAGCTTGTTCTACACGCTTAGAGAATACTGGAATATAAACACTACAAAAACACTACAAATTATTTCCGTAGAAAAGTACTCAGATAAAGCGGGAAAAGTAATAGCGCGTATCTCCATAAACACGTCGAGCCAAAGGCGAGTAAGCTTCAATCATTTGTAGCCACACGATTTTTTTGTGTGGCTACAAATGCACATCCTGCCAACGCTTTAGAACGATAAACTACGAAATTTTTTGCATTTAAGCAGTTGCAAACAGCAATTCTACTTTTTTACCTATAATTTCGCCTTGTTTACCCCTAGTTTACTACTAGTTTCATTCTTGTTATCTACTAGTTTCGCTTTTTATTAAAAGCTAATAAAACTATAGCTATTTTATTAGCCTATTAGCCCCAAAAATCATTGGAGCATGATAATGTTTGATACAAAAATAAAACAAAGATACGGGGACGGACGCGTAAATTTTCTCGCTAACATTGAAACCTTCAAAAGGCTAATAAATGCAGGAAATACGCTTAAAAACATCCACGAACAATATGAGGAAATTTTAGGAATTAGCTACAAGCAATTTGCGAGATATGTAACCCGCTATATCAAGCAAAAAGGCTCAATCAGAGTCAGTCAGCATGCAGGATCAAACCAAAACAAAAAAACAAATAACGACAAATTTTCTTCTCCAAAATCAGAAAACAAACGTTTGTTCTTTCACAATCCTATGCCAGATCGTGATAAGCTAATCGGAAAAAAGAAATAAAAGAAAAATAAAATCGATAGCGTCAGGTATCTTCTTTGTAAATTATATAGAAAAAATTTTCTAACAATATTCATTTAAATAAAAAATAATTTCTTGAATAAAAAAAATAAAATGCTATATTTTATATACATAAAACTTATTTATGTTAATAATATGTATTTTGCATATTTTTGGAGGTCTCTATGAAAAAGCACATTCTTTTTTCTGCAGTAACAATGATGTTACTATCATCATATCAAAGTGCAAGTGCTCAAACTTCGTATTCCAATGTTTATTAACGACCCATTTGTACAACTCTGGGGCTGGCATGATGCGAAAGAAGGAGCTAAATCTGGCGCAAAAGCAGGGTATGATATGGGATCAAAAACAGGCGCAGCAGCAGGTGGTTTTATAGGTGGTGTGGCTGGTTCAGCAGCAGGAGCAGCAGTAGGTAGTGTTACAGGCGGTGTTGTTGGTGGTGCCATAGGTGGTGCTGTTGGTGGCGCAGCAGGTTTTGTCAGTTAAAAATACAAAAGATATCAGCTAAATAATTATTTAGCTGATATCCAAAAGTGGGATTTTAAAGTGTTTACTAAAGCAGTAATTAATTATTTAATGACATTTTTATTCATGTCTTTAATCTATTTTTTATATTATAGATTATATAACAATTATATTGAATATAACGATTTAGTATATATAAATAAAATTTCTTTAGTTTCATCTTTTGTTACGTGCTTCTTGATAAAAGGAATAAAATTAAATAATATAAAAACTTCTATTACTTTAACCATACTATGGATTGCTCCTGAATACTTCATTCAAAGTATGAACATGTTTGTATTAAATGCAATATTTTCTTTTGTTGGTTTTTTAAGTTTTAATTATATATACAGTAAATTTTTTTCAAAACAATAAAAGCGTCTTTTAAAAATCTTGATGCGCTTTAGGAGCCATACAAGCAATCACTGGTGGGAGAAATACGTTCTATCAATAATTAAAACCACTGTACGGTCAAATTTGACGGTTTTAGAGTATATCTAGCACTAACAGTACCGTCAAGCACCAACCTAATCACTCATAAGCCATTCAAGGGGGGTATGGGGGGCAAGCCCCCATCGAACGAAAGTCGCGACGTAGTCGCGGCAATTACCCATCAGGACTAATGCTAGGATTTTCTAGCTTGGGGTTGCTTGAAGCCATTTTTACATGATTTTTGGATAAGTGCTAGTTCTGCAAGGTATACGCTTACTGGAGGTTTCAGAAAGCAGTTGGCTTTCCCACCGCTGGCCGCTACGCGGTACGTTTGTCCACAATCGCTACGCTCATGCTGGACAAACCCAGCCATGAAAAATTCCAAGCTCTATTTTTGACGGCGCTTTGCTTCCGCTCTTTCTTTCGCTACGGCGACTCGTTGCCGGTCGAAATTTTCGACCCGTAAGAAACCAAAAAACCTCCAGCGTATGTCATCAAGTAAGTTACAAAAAGCGAAAAATCCTGAATATGCTCTTATGAATGTGTCCTTCCAGACCGCCTTTGGCTCTAAATGAATATTTTTATATATACCTATCATTTAATTTAAATATGATAGCTTGTTGCCATTGCTCATAAATAGCGCTGATACTAACACCATCGAAACATTTTAGGATAAATCACCTTAAAAAATACTATAGATCTATGTCAAAATTCAACAGCAAGCCTATTTACTAACATATAAAACATTGTTGGTGCAGTTATGAGATTTTTTTCTGAAGGGCGGGCGGGGCTAAGAAAAATAATTTTTCTTTCTCGCTCTATGGCCATAAATAAAAAGCCTTTGCAAAGAAACGCAAAAAAGATGCGGTTAGGAGGCTTTCTTCAGTTATTTGCAACACTTCTTTTTATTCCACAGGCAGCACTAATCGCCCAGAGTGTGGAATGGATAACTGAAGGAATAAATCTGTCAACTTTATTTATAGCAAGTTTTAGTATTCTATCCCTTGCTGTTAGCAGGGCGACTCTAGAAGCATTAGGCGAACGCCTTACCTTTAAAGCGGCGCGTGAACAGCTAAGTTACTATCGTCTAGCGGCGATAGACGCATTAGCCCAACGCTCCCCCCTCGATCCTTCGCGCCCTGCTTCTGGTGCTGCGGCCAGTATCTTGGCAGAGCAAGCGGAACTTATTGTTCCCTATCTTGCCCGCTTTCAGCCAGCGCGTTTTAAAGCCATCCTAGTTCCCCTTATTATACTGATATGCATTTTTCCTATATCATGGATGGGGATGCTCATACTACTAGTTTCAATGCCTCTCATTCCTCTCTTTATGGCATTAATTGGCTGGAAAGCCCAAGAGGCAAGTGAAAAACAACTCGCGGCAACTGGAGACATGAATGGTTTTTTGCTTGATCGCTTGCGGGGGCTTGCTACCTTACGAAGCTTGGGCGCTGTGGATTTGACAGCTACGCGCCTAAAGGCTCATACTGATACCCTCAAAGCTCGCACCATGGCTGTACTCAAAATCGCCTTTTTATCCTCTGCAGTACTTGAATTATTCGCTGCACTTGGCGTAGCTCTTGTAGCAGTATACGTAGGATTTAGTCTTTTGGGTATGCTTCATTTTGGCGCTTGGACACAAGGCCTTAACTTAGCAAAGGGACTATTTTTACTCCTTCTTGCACCGGCTTTTTTTAACCCTCTACGCGAACTAGCAGCTGTTTGGCATGACCGCGCTAGTGGCTACTCTGCTCTTAAAGCCTTAAAGGATATGGCTGATAAAGGTTTAGCAATAGCTCTCATAACAAATCCAAATGCAAATCCCAATAGCGATAATTCAGCCCCCGAAAATTTTGATATTGAACTAAAAAATCTTTATTTTTCCTATGACCCTCAGAAAAAGCCTTTTATTTCTGGGTTTAATTACTGCATTCGCGAAGGCGAACATGTGGCCTTGGTAGGAGCAAGCGGTAGTGGAAAATCAACGCTACTCGCACTCATAGCTGGCTTAATTGCTGAGCCGGGAGGCTGCATATCATTAGGTGGAAAAGCGTTAGGTGCAACGGAAGATTGGCGTCACCATATAGCTTGGATCGGTCAAAAACCGCATATTTTTTCTGATAGCTTTATGAAAAACCTTACCCTTGGACGCACGGGTATGCAGACAAAGGCCGCCTTAGATTTAGCGCAGCTTACACATCTTGCAACCAACTATGGAAAACGACCATTGGATGAAGGGGGGCAAAGCCTATCAGGCGGAGAGGCACGCCTGCTGGCTTTTGCCCGTGCCGCCTGCAATCCTAATATTCGGATCATCCTTGCTGATGAACCAACCGCACATCTTGATGTTACAAGTGCCTCAAAAGTTATTACCAGCCTTTCCCGATTCGCCAAGGATAAAACCCTCATTGTAGCAACACATAACCCCCAGCTTATCGCCCGCATGCAACGTGTTATACAACTCAAGACACCATCAATAGACGGGATCCTTATATGAAACTATCGTATAAAGATTTACAACGGATTTTGACTATCTTCCTCTCCAAGCAATGGCGATGCCGCCTTTGGCTTGGAATAGCTATGGCGGCAGTGGTAGCTCTTGCAGGCATTACCCTCCTTGGCCTTTCCGGTTGGTTTATCACGGCAGCTGCTCTTGCAGGCTTTTCGACGATAGGCGCCGTAACTTTCAATTTTTTTGTACCCTCGGCTGGAATTCGTTTACTTGCCATTGGCCGCACTTTTGCTCGCTATGGGGAACGCTTAACAACCCATGACGCCACTTTAACGATTTTAGCTAGTTTGCGCCTAAAACTATTTTATGGATGGGCAGAGCGGCAAGCAGCTCGTTACCTCACTGCTCGCCCAGCGCGCCTGCTTTTTCGCCTCACCGCTGATATCGACGTGCTTGATACGCTCTATCTACGCGTTTTTGTGCCAACCAGCGTTGCCATAATTACAGCGTTGGTAGTAGGCGTAGCGCTAAGCTTAATCAACCTATCGCTAGGCTTTATCATAGGAGGAGTTCTTCTCATAGCGGGTCTCTCTATACCTTTGATTGGAGCCAATGTAGCCTTTACGGCAGCGCACCGCCGTATGTATGGAATAGAAGCTATTCGCGCCCGCGTGATTGACTTTATTGCTGGGCAAGCCGACCTTTTGATGGCTGGGCGCCTGAAAGCGCAAGCCGCAACTATCTCCCGTGCTGATCAATATGTGGCTGCTGTCGATGACCAGCTAAATAAAATTGAAATCCTTGTCGGTCTGGCTCTACATATCTTATCATCGCTTCTTTTTATGGGGACACTCTTGGCCGTTGCGTGGCTTAGCCAAACAGGAATCATTCAGGCTTCCTCAGCCGCGTTCGCTCTGTTTCTTGTATTTGTTGCGATAGAGCCCTTTCTAGCCCTGCGCCGCGGCGCTATTGAGCTGAGCCGCGCACTATTAGCCGCCCGCCGTGTAGCGCCCCGCCTTGAAACCCCAAAGTTTGAACCCCAAAGTCCAAAACCTCGCCTTCCTTTATCACTCCAGTTAATTCGCGCTGGAGTGATATACGAGGGGGCGGAAAAGCCCGCCCTTGACTCTATTACCCTTAGCCTTGGTGTGGATGAAAAACTCGCAATCATTGGAGAGAGCGGAGCCGGAAAATCCTCACTCCTTTCCCTCTTAGCCCAAGAATTAACACCCTCTTATGGATCTAGAAAGGTAGTTAAATCAACTCTTTTGACCCAAAAAAGCGAGATTTTTACCGATACAATTCGAAATAATTTACTTATTGCTCAACCAACAGCGACTGACAAAGAACTTTATGACGTTTTGGAGGCTGTTGGACTTCTTGATCACATAAAGCCCCTACCGCAGCGGCTGGAGACCAGACTCGGTGAAGGAGGCCTTGGATTTTCAGGGGGGCAGCTACGCCGCCTAGCGCTTGCGCGGTTATTTTTATGCAACACCCCTCTTTGGCTCTTAGACGAACCCACAGAAGGCTTAGACAGCGCTACCGCTATGGAAGTTATGAATTGCCTGGCAGAGCGCGCTAGAGGGCATGCGCTTGTTATCGCAAGTCATAGCCAGCGCGAAGCAAAAATAGTTGATCGCCTTGCGCTAATTAAAGCAGGGCGGATAATTAATATTTTTAACCGAGGACAAGCTGAATTTGCTCAAACATTAGCTCTATTACATCCTGACTAAAACAGTAGGAGGTATTTCCTATAAGGTAGTGCTTAACCTCAGAAATAGCCTCAAATTTCTTAAGTAGTGTGATATTAGAAAGGAAGACTATGGAACTTGATATCGTCGCGCTGTCGCGCTTGCAATTCGCTATAACAGCGCTTTACCATTTTTTATTTGTTCCCTTAACACTTGGTCTTTCAGTGCTTTTAGCTATTATGGAAACGACCTATGTCATGACGGGGCGCCAAATTTGGCGCCAAATGACAAAATTCTGGGGTACATTATTTGGGATCAACTTCGTACTTGGTGTCGCCACCGGCATTGTGATGGAGTTCCAATTCGGTATGAATTGGAGCTATTACAGCTATTATGTAGGAGATATTTTCGGGGCGCCTTTGGCCATTGAAGGACTAATGGCCTTTTTCCTTGAAGCTACTTTTGTTGGACTTTTTTTCTTCGGCTGGGAGCGTTTATCCAAAACCGGTCATCTTATCGCAACTTGGGCGGTAGCACTAGGTTCCAATATGTCAGCCCTTTGGATTTTAATCGCCAACGGCTGGATGCAAAATCCAGCGGGAGCAACCTTTAATATCCAAACCATGCGCATGGAAATCACCAGCTTTTTTGATGTGATATTTAATCCAGTTGCCCAAGCAAAATTTGTTCATACAGTTTCAGCCGGTTACGTCTGTGGAGCGCTTTTTGTGCTTGGCGTTTCGGCTTGGTATATTTTACAGGGTCGTCATATAGAACTTGCCAAACGCTCTATAGTGGTTGCCGCATCCTTTGGTCTTGCTGCATCATTATCGGTTATCGTCCTAGGTGATGAAAGCGGCTATCTTACCTCAGAAAACCAAAAGGTAAAACTTGCTTCTATTGAAGCAATGTGGGAAACAGAACCAGCACCTGCTGCTCTTACGGTCATTGGTTTCCCAGACCAAGAAGCGCGTGAAACCCATTATGCTGTGCGTATTCCTTGGCTTATGGGGCTTATGGGCACACGCTCCCTCACCACGCCCATCGCTGGCATAAATGAGCTTGAGGCCCATGCAAAACAGCGCATTCGCCAAGGTATTGTTGCCTATAATGCTTTAATGAAAATCCGCGAGGCAAAGACAGCCGATCAGATCACCCCTGAAATGCGTACCGCCTTTGAAGATGTCGGCGAAGATCTTGGCTATGCTTTACTTTTAAAGCGCTATGTTGATAACCCCAGCCAAGCAACTGATGCACAAATCGCACAAGCAGCGCGTGATACCATCCCTCATGTGCCCACGCTTTTTTGGTCCTTCCGCATTATGGTTGGGCTTGGTCTATGGTTCTTGATGCTAACGGCTAGTTTCTTTTGGCTATCTTGCCGTCACCGACTTGACCGCCACCCCCTTCTTCTTCGTATTGCTATCCTTTCTATTCCCCTTCCTTGGATTGCTGCTGAATTGGGCTGGGTAGTAGCAGAGCTTGGCCGTCAACCATGGGTGATTGATGGTATATTACCGACCGCAGTTGCCGTATCCAACCATAGCGCTGGTACTGTCTTGCTAACTCTATTAGGGTTTATCTTTATTTATACAGCCCTCATGGTGATTGAAATTGCTTTAATGGTGCGTACTATTCGGCAAGGCCCCGCGCCTGACCATGCCCCCAACACAACGCATCTCCCTGAAACACCAATTAAATCCGCGGAGTAACCTCTATGATCCTCTACGAACTTATAGATTATCAAACCCTGCGCATAATTTGGTGGGTTTTACTAGGCGTACTTTTGATTGGCTTTGCTATTACGGATGGCTTTGACCTTGGTATAACGACACTACTTCCTTTTGTTGCACGCACTGAAATTGAACGGCGCATTACGCTCCATACCATAACCCCCATATGGGAGGGCAATCAAGTTTGGCTTATCCTGAGCGGCGGTGCTATTTTTGCGGCCTGGCCACCAATTTACGCCGTCTCTTTTTCGGGCTTTTATTTAGCAATGTTTCTCATTTTATTTGCCCTCATCCTGCGCCCTGTCGGCTTGAAATATCGCCCCAAACGTGAAAGCCAATGCTGGCATAATGGTTGGGACTTGGCGTTATTTATTTCAGGCATAATCCCATCTTTGATTTTTGGGGTTTTGGTTGGCAACGTATTACAGGGGCTACCCTTTTACTTTTCGCCCGATATGCATGTTACGTATGAAGGAACATTTTTCACGCTTTTCGACCCCTATGCTTTGCTTTGTGGACTTCTTTCAGTTGCTATGCTTATAATGCATGGCGCCTGCTGGCTGGCCATTAAAACCACGGGGTCAATATATGCACGAGCGTGCAACTATGGCAATGCCGCCGCATTAGCATCTATTATATTATTCGCCTTAGCTGGGATTTGGCTCGTAGGTTTCACGGAAAGTTATAGTATTACTAGTTCTATAAACCATGATGGAGCATCTAATCCGCTTCTAAAGACCGCTGTCCATAATGGTTCTTGGATTTCCAATTACCAACACTACCCATGGATACTTATTGCGCCCATAGCGGGTTTTGCAGGAGCATTGCTCACTCTCATAAGTCTACGATTACGGCGTAATATAGCAGCGATACTCTTCAGTAAGCTATCTATCGCAGGTATTATTGCAACGGTTGGCCTCTCTATGTTTCCTTTTATCCTACCCTCATCTACGGATCCTAGCTCTAGCCTAACTGTTTGGGATGCTTCTTCTAGTCATCAAACATTATTCATCATGCTAATCGCAACCGCCATATTTCTTCCCATCATTTTAGCTTATACAAGCTGGGTCTATAAGGTTCTATGGGGTAAGGTAAGCGAAAAAGATGTCACCGGTAAAAATGAACACAGTTATTAAGGAAAATCTATGTGGTATTTTGCATGGCTACTTGGCCTTCCCCTCGCTATCGCCTTTTCAGTCCTTATCGCTATGTGGTATGAACTCATGGATGATAAGGTAAAACAGGATAGGACTATGCCTCCTACTGCGCCTTCTGGCATGACGTAGAATTCTTTTTCTTGCCGCCCTTTAACGAAAACAAAAGGGCGGCATCCTATTGATGCCGCCACAAAAATAGCAATTGTTTACCTCTCTCAAAGCCCGCCCTAAGAAAGAGAGTTTGGCGCCGCAAAGGTGGTTAATCTGAAATAGAGAGTGTTTTTCCATCCCAACCTAAAAACATAACTTCCTTGCTAGCTTTACCTTGTTCATCTTCACCGCCAACAAGAAGCAGGCCATCAGGCATTTCAAAACTTGCTCCATAAGCGAGACCGTGTGGCAATTTACCTACCACACGCCAGCCCTCATTATCATAGACATAAATTTCACTGCGCCATATTTTTGGTAGACCATCATGAGCAAACCATTTTCCAGCCGCCGCATTTGCCTGAGCACCCTTGAAATTAGCACCGCCTGCCACTAAAACATCATCGCCAACTTTGCCGGCAAAAGCGCCAGCTAATCCCTCTTGCGGCTCATCATTTGATAAAGCGGGAAGCGGAGTCAGCTTTTTCCATTGCGCATCATGGGCCGTAAACTTCACTTGCTTTACTGCAGGCGTACGAAGGCCAGGCTTGATCTCACCACCAATAACCATAAAGCGATCAACCCCTTCAAAGGCAATAGCGGAATCGCAATTAGGCAAAAAAGGACTTTTGCCAAAAGTGCCCCATTGGTTATTTTTAGGGTTATAGCTAAGTACCCGTGCATTCCAGTGATACCCTTTAGGTTTCATCCCCATATAGGAATTAACAAGCTTTTTTAAACGTTTAGGATCTTTTTTCTCATCTATTTTAGCAAGATCAGATAAATATTTATCAAACAGTTTCTTATTATAGCCGCCAATAATCGCGATACGCCCATCGGCCAAACTTAAGGCTTTAGCACCCGAAAGGCCTACCGGTGTTTTTGTATCTACCTTACTCCAACTATCCGTAACAGGATCGTAAACATATACCGTATCAAAAATAATCGGCGATTGTGCATCCGGCGTCGCCAACCCATTACCGCTAAAAGCAAAAATCTTACCATCACTTACCGCAGCAGCCGCACCGTTAGTTTTCGGCCCTGGGAAAGCTGCACGTTTAACCCAACCTGTTGTCGGGTTGTTTAAGTCCAGCGCATAGAACACATCGCCTGCGGAGCCAAGTCCTACATAAGCAAAGTGGTCAATACGAGCTGAGATACCGGTTTTTATCCCCACGGGTAAATCAGGCCAAGCGCCTACCGCAAAGGCGGTTGTGCTAGACAAAACAACAGTGGCAAGGCCCAAAGCGATCTGACGTGAAAAAGTGAAATTCATTGATATTTTCCCTCCCTGTACCAAGCACTTGATTGCGCCCGATTAGATAATTGATCAGTGTATCATGCCTTATAACTAATCATTCGACCGCCAATTTTTTCGTTAATCAGCGGTAAGATTTTATAATAAAATATCAGATTGACAGTCATCCTACAAGTAAGTACTTTAAAACAAATTAACAAGCATCCAGCGTGCCTTGTTTGGGAGAATCAATGAAGACAAAAACTCCAAAGCATAAGCTACAACAACCTTCCCCTCCTATGGCGCCTCCTTTTCGCACATATAATCCTCGTATGACTGTACAAGAAAGTTTACGCACCTATATTGAAAAGCATGGCCTAAAAGCAGGCGCACTCCTACCATCAGAAACCGAGCTTGCGGCTTTATTAGGGGTCAGTCGTAATTCGTTACGAGAAGGAATTAAAGCTTTGGAATCAATTGGCATTTTGGAACCGCGCCATGGAGTTGGGATATTTGTAAAAGCTTTTTCTTTTGAGGCTCTGCTGGAAAATCTACCCTATGGCCTTGGCACATCATTACGCCAAATTGAAGAGGTCATTGACATCCGGCGTGCACTAGAAGTAGGCCTTATTGATAAAACAATAGAAATCATCACAGAAGAAGACATCGCCGAACTACGCCTTACAGTTGAAAAAATGCGCCAACGTGCTGAACGCGGCGAAGCATTTCCAGAAGAGGATAAGCATTTTCATCATCTCTTATTCCGTTGCCAAGGTAATCAAATTCTTTTGCGCTTGATTGAGGTTTTTTGGCTCGCATTCTACAAAGCATCGGATTTTGCGAAGCTTAATAACCCCGCCCCTATGCAAACATGGCTTGATCATGTGGTAATTGTAGATGCACTTGAAGCGCGAGATGTTGAAGCCGCACGCAAGCACTTAAGCCAACATTACACAGGAATAAACCATGTTCTAAACATGACAGATCTATTTCATTAACTGGGAGGAATACATGAATTTACGTACTCTATACGCGGCATTAGCCGTATCAACCGCTGTTGTTGTATCCCCTTTATCTCTTGCCGCTACGGCTCACGCGGGCGGCACCATATATGGAGGATTCGATGTTGGAGCCGGCGGTTTTCAAGGCAATTTTAATCCACTTGCTGCAACTGCTGGCTTTACATGGCTTGTGACCTATTTTGAGCCTTTAGTTATCTATGACAGCGCCTTACAAAACATCATCGGCGATCTTGCCGAATCTTTTACCATTAGCCCTGATCAAAGCACTTACCGCTTTAAATTGGCCAATGCTAAATGGCATGATGGGGTGCCTTTTACTGCAAGAGATGTTAAGTTTACCTTTGATCTTGCAAAAGATGGCCGCACTGGTTCTATTTTCTCCTCAGGTCTCAAAAACATTGACTCGATTGAAACACCCGATGACCACACAGTGGTTATAAAACTCAAAACCCCCACACCCGCCTTACTTGATACGCTTACTAAGTTAATGATGCTACCACAACATGCGCTGGCATCCATTCCACTAGATAAGCTGTCAAAAAATCCTTGGTGGTCAACGCACCCTATTGGGACAGGTCCTTTCAAATTTAGTAAATATGTCACTGATCAATACGTAGAACTCGTAGCCAACCCAGACTATCGCGGGGGCAAGCCCAAGGCCGATAAATTGATTAATCGCTATTTTGCCGATTCCGCTGGGGCAATTGCAGCATTGCGGTCGGGTGAGATACAATTCAGCTATGTAGACTCTAATGATTTACCAACATTTGAACACGACAAAGCCTTCCGCCTTATTAAAGGAGATTCTTTCGTTGCAAACTTTGTAGGCTTCAACCAAGATATACCACTTTGGAAGGATCTGCGCATCCGGCAAGCCTTTATGTATGCTATCAATCGCGATGCTATCATCCAAAGCCTTTATGGCGGCGGCGCAAAAAAAGCAGATTGTGTTTATGTTGCAGATCATTTGGTACCAAAAGACATTAATAAATACCCCTATGATCCTGAAAAAGCAAAACAATTACTTACCGAAGCAGGGTGGGATAAAATCAATGGTAATAAGCCTATTACCATTCTAACCTATTATGATTCACCGCTCATCCATAATGTTTTAGCCGCCATGCAAGCCATGCTAGCACAAGTCGATGTTCATATCGTGCCCCGCGTTGTTGACGCTCCGACCTATAATTCTATTGTAAATAAAAAGGATAGCAATAGCGCGGACTTCCCCCTTACCTTTGCTGGACGACAAAATGGACCAGATCCCTCAAGCGTTGACGGCGCCCTTAACGAAAAAGCCATACCGCCCATGGGCGCCAATTTCACACGCGTACGTATGCCTGCACTCAACGAAGCGCTTGATAAAGCACTTGCCGAAACCGATATGAAAAAACGAACAGCGCTTTATCAAAATGTTTGCCGCGTCACGAATGCCCAATTGCCTTGGGCAACCATGTGGGTTGCAAATCGCTATGGAGTGGTTTCAACAAAATTGAAGAACTTTGTCTGGCAACCCGCCCCTGGCGGCGGTCCTTATCAAGCGTATCCAGAAAAATGGTCTATTAGCGATTAAACCATTGCGATAATGCGTGCCTCTTGATCCTGCGAATTAGTGGCACGCGCTCTTTTTCCCGCACCTTTTCAAAGGTGTTATTGTCTATCTCTAGTATAGGTATAATTATAGGGTTTATTTATGCTTCGCTACTGCCTACATCGTTTGTTTATCGGCCTCGGCATGCTGTTAGCGCTATCAGTGTTAATTTTTGGGTTGTTGCAATTAACGCCCGGAGATCCTATTGATGCCTATATTAACCCTAATGCCCCCATATCACCAGAAGCCATCGCCATTTTACGTACACAATTAGGGCTTGATCGCCCAATACCAGTGCAATATCTTGCATGGTTAGGCCAAGCACTACAAGGTAATCTTGGGCATTCATTGCAACGTTTCAACGAAACCGTCTCCGACCTTATTATTGCGCGTATCGGACCCACCCTACTGTTAATGGGGGCCGGGCTATTTTTGGCGATTATTCTCGGAATCATAACTGGCATTATAAGCGCTGTACGCCGCAATAAAGTGTCCGATTATATTTTATCTATTTTGGCTATGCTTGGCATTTCTTCACCAGCATTTTTAACAGCCCTTATTGGGCTTTATATTTTTGCAGTCCGCTTAAAATGGGTGCCTTCAGGCGGCATGTTAACACCTGCACAAAAATTCTCTACTCTTGATCTATTGCACCATCTTATTTTACCAGCCTTTATTCTTTCTATTGGCTATGCAGCATTGATCATGCGCTACATGCGCGCCTCTATGTTAGAAACCCTTAATCAAGATTATGTCCGCACGGCTCGTGCCAAAGGCGTGCACGAATTTTGGGTTATTGTCAAACACGCGTTGCGTAATGCCCTTTTACCTGTTGTCACCCTAATCGGCTCTATACTTGGTCTTGCCATTGGTGGAGCAATCTTTATTGAAAGCGTCTTTAATTGGCCTGGTATGGGGCTTTTACTTATCAATGCTGTTGAAACACGCGATTACCCTGTCATTATGGGTACAACCTTAGTTATCGGTTCTTGTGTTATTATTGTAAATATTCTGACTGATCTTGCTTATGCAATTATTGATCCTCGTATTAAGGTGGTGTAAATGGCTGTGTCTCTTATCAAGACCTCATCTCCTTTAGCGCGCTCTACAGGGCGCTTCTTGAAAAATCATGCTGCATTATTTGGCCTTATACTGTTTACGCCGCTCCTTATCCTTGTTCTCACCTACCCCCTATGGCTCAATCACAAACCTAATGACATTGATCTTTTAGCTATGAATACTTCCCCCAGCTGGCAACACTGGTTTGGTACCGATGGGGTGGGGCGCGACGTACTAGCCCGCACTTTAGAAGGAGGGCGTATTTCGTTATTTGTTGCTGCGTCATCGGTTGTTTTGTCCACCATTCTTGGGTTTTTAATCGGGGCTTTTGCTGCTTTTGGCGGGCGTATAGGTGACGCTATCGCTATGCGTAGCGTTGACTTAGCCATGACATTACCCCCTGTTATTTTCCTTTTAGTGCTTGCTTCTATTATTGGTTCTGGTATTTGGTCCACCGTTATTGTCATTGCTCTCTTATCTTGGCCTGTGCTTGCACGAATGGTACGTGCTCGCCTCATGGAGCTAAGAGAACGTGATTTTGTCATGGCTTCGCGCAATATGGGTGCTAGCCTTTGGCATCTCTTATTTCGTCATGGCCTTCCAAATTCTATTGATATTCTGGTAGTTTACGCAACACTACAGGTAGCCAATGCCATTTTGCTAGAAGCAGGCTTGTCTTTTTTAGGCCTTGGTATTTCGCCACCGGCAGCAAGTTGGGGCAATATGCTTAATGCAGCGCGATCGACCGTTGTGTTAGAACAATATCCTTGGCAGTGGCTTTTCCCAGGCAGCGCACTTGTGCTCGCTGTGCTAGCTATCAACTTCATTGGCGATGGCTTGAGAGATGCCTTCGACCCGCGGTCTGAACTCAATTAAGATTAAGAAAGAAATCTATGATGTCAAATTTTTTTGGTATTGTCCCTCCTGTTGTAACCCCCTTACATAAAGACCACAGTGTTGATTATGAATCTTATACAAATGTTTTGGAATATTTAATCGGGAGTGGTTGTCATGCCGTATTTGCCTTGGGCTCTACTAGCGAAGTAATATTTTTTGATGAAGCAACGCGACGTAAAATTCTTGAACACACCGTTAAAGTGGTAAATGGGCGCGTACCTGTTATGGCTGGCACTATTGACCCAGCAACAGAGCGCGTCATTTCCCATGCCCGTATCGCGGAAGAAATAGGCGTTGATGCTGCAGTGATGACTGCACCATTTTACACACTGACTAACCAAGCAGAAATTCTTGATCATTTTCGCTTAGTACGTAATGCCATTAATATACCGCTTATTGCGTACGATATCCCAGTCTGTGTACACACAAAACTCACGCGCGGGACAATTGTAACCCTCGCAAAAGAAGGAACAATTATCGGACTGAAGGATTCTTCTGGCGATGACACAGCTTTTCGCTATGCTCTCTTAGATCTTGCCGATCATAAAAATATGTTCCTTATGACTGGCTCTGAAACCCTAGTCGATAGTAGCCTTTATATGGGTGCTCACGGCGTGGTTCCAGGCCTAGCAAATGTCGATCCAGCTGGCTATGTGCGCCTGTGGAACGCCGCCCAAAAAGGCGATTGGTCCGCTGCCCGTCTTGAACAAGAACGTCTATGTCGACTTTTTGAGCTCGTATGGGTAGGCGCCCAGCGTGTAAGCGCTGGAGCAACGGGAGTGGGCGGTTTTAAAACTGCAATGCGGCGCTTAGGCATCATTTCTACCAATACAATGGCACGACCGCGGGCCGGTCTCAATGAAGCAGAAGCAAGTCATATTGATAGAATTCTGCACCGTGCTGGGCTTTTATAAATTGAGGTTAGCATGAACGCGCACCCCATCCTTGAGATTCGTGGTCTCCGCACTGTCTTTGGCCCGCCTGCCCGTCAAGTTACAGTGATTCATGATGTAGATTTACACGTGAATCTAGGAGAAACCTTGGCTTTGGTTGGTGAATCTGGGTCTGGAAAGTCGGTCACGAGCCTTTCAATCATGGGTCTCTTGACCCGTGGCGTAGGCACCATTGCAGCAGGCAAAGTGCTTTTACGTACCAAGGGTGGGCCCATTGTCGACCTTGTACAACTAGAAAAAGAGGCCATACGCCGTATCCGCGGGAATGATATCGGTATGGTTTTTCAAGAGCCCATGACAAGCCTTAATCCTGTCTATACGATCGGCGATCAAATCGGGGAAGCGCTTCGGGTACATCAAGGAGCGAGCCGAAAAGAAGCGTTAGAAACCTCTATTACACTTCTCAACCAAGCAGGAATTCCCGATGCTCGTCGCCGTGCGGGGCAATATCCTCATGAACTTTCAGGTGGCATGCGTCAGCGAGCCACGATTGCCATGGCACTTATCTGCGATCCTGTTTTATTAATCGCTGATGAACCTACAACGGCTCTTGATGTTACCATTCAGGCGCAAATTCTTGATCTCCTTCGCCAACTCCAACAAAAGCGCGGCATGGCTATGCTGTTTATTACTCACAATTTGGGCGTTGTAGCTGAAATCGCCCAACGCGTTGCGGTCATGTATGCTGGCCGCATTGTAGAGAGTGGGCCTGTAAGGGAGGTATTTCGCACCCCGCGCCACCCTTATACAATCGGACTTTTACGCTCTCAACCACGGCTTGGCGAGGCGACACGTATGAAACAAAGAGACGCAAAACTTATAACTATTCCTGGCATAGTGCCTAGCCTTGCAAATCTACCACAAGGATGCACTTTTGCGCCCCGATGTAGTTTTGCGCAAGAAGATTGCCGCGCGGCAGTGCCTCCTTTAGCTGCCATTAACAAGCAACACTATAGCCGCTGCATACGCTGGAAGGAGATCACTGCATGAATGAAACAACTTTCCTATCAGTGCGTGGGCTTTATAAGGAATACCCTACCGGTGGTGCCGCTTTGCGTATCCTAGAAAATATCAACTTTAACATCAAACGTGGTGAAGTAGTTGGACTTGTTGGAGAGTCTGGAAGCGGCAAAACAACCATTGGACGTACTATTTTGCGCTTAATCGAACCTACAGCCGGACAGATTATCTTTAATGGTACTGATATAACAAACCTCAGCTCACAACAAATGCGCCAACAGCGCCGGCATATGCAGTATATTTTTCAAGACCCCTTTGCCTCCCTATCTCCGCGTATGACGATTGGAGAAATTTTGGCTGAAGGTTTGCGTATTCAAGGTATAGGCAGCAAAATAGAGCAACAAGAAAAAATCCAACGAGCCCTCAAACAAGTGGAATTAGCACCCGAGATTATTAATCGCTATGCCCATGAATTTTCGGGTGGACAAAGGCAACGTATTGGTATAGCTCGCGCTTTAACCTTAGAGCCAGAATTTATTGTAGCTGATGAACCAGTGTCGGCCTTGGATGTCTCTATCCAAGCGCAAGTCATCAATTTGCTACGCGATCTTCAACAGCAACTTAGCCTCACGATGCTATTTATTTCTCATGATTTAGCGGTAGTTGAATATATTTGCGACCGCGTGATTGTGCTCTATCTGGGGCGTATTGTAGAAATCGCCACAAGTACCGAACTTTATACCCAACCAGAGCACCCCTACACAAGAGCTTTACTTTCTGCCATCCCTTCCCCTGACCCCGACAGAAAATCTCCAAAGTATATCCTATCAGGCGATTTACCAAGCCTTGCAAGCCCCCCCAGCGGTTGTGTCTTTCGCACGCGCTGTCCTCAAGCCATCCCAACTTGTGCAGAAAACAATCCACCTTTGCGTGCTGTGCGTCCTGGTCATTTTAAGGCTTGCCTGCGCGATAATATCTAAAACCTCGCTGTTCGTAAAAAAAACACAAGGCGCATAGTTAATAAAGATTTTTTACACTCCCAGCGAGCTGCCCCGCAATGAACATCGCAAAAGCTGCTAATAAGCTTGCCATTGAAAATACATAAAAACCAAACGAATGACCAAGTTCATAAGCGATCAAAACTCCGCCGACGAGCGGACCAATAATGGCTCCCAAGCGGCCAATACCCGCCGCCATCCCCAAAGCAGAGGCTCGCACTGAAGCAGAATGGCTAGCCGCGGTAAAAGCATAAATCAATACTTGCGCTGAAAAAAGAAAACTACCAGCAAAAAAAATTGCCCCACAAAGAAAGACAAATGGCATATGAACAGACAAAAGCGCCAACATCCCGCCGCCGGCTAAGTAGCATATCACCACCACTCGATTCAAGCCAAATATATCGCCCATAACGCCCATAACCAATAAACCAAAAATCGCTCCACTATTAAGGAGGAAAAGGAATGAAAGCCCCTGCTCTAGACCATAATCAGCAGCTACCATTAAAGTAGGGAGCCAAGTATTGAGCGAATAAATAAGCAAAAGCCCCATAAAAGTAGCAACCCAAAGCATCCCATTCAACAGCAATAAAGGTGGCTTAAGAAAGCTCGTCATAGGTATTTTTTTTGGGGCTTCTTGTGATAAAGATGAAAACACGAAACCATAGCGCTTAGCAAGAGATTGAGCTTCGCTCCCACGGTTTTTTATCCATAAAAAAGTTGGCGACTCAGGAAGTAAAATTATCATAACGCCACTCAAAAAAAGACCCGCTATGCCCGCCACCCAAAACAAAGGTCGCCACCCCGCATACGGCAAAAGCCATAATCCCAATAAAGCCGTCGCCATGGCCCCCACATTATACCCTGTCATTAAAATAGTAGAGACGCGGCCGGTATGACGCTGCCCCGCGCCTTGGGAAAATTCAGTTGTCAAAGCAATCGCGGTGGGTAAGCAGCCCCCAAGACCGATCCCCGCTACAAATCGATAGGCCGCCAATTGCCAAGGGTCCATTGCGAAACCACATAACAATGTAAATAAAGAGAATAAAAATACCGCGGCGATCATTAATACACGCCGCCCCATTTTATCAGTCGCCACGCCTAGAAAAAGTGCCCCTACGGTCATCCCTACCATACCTATAGTTGAGATAAAGGTGGCTTGTGCAGCGCTCATCCATTCTTGTTCTGAACCAGTAAGATGTGGAATCAGCGCCCCTAACACTACAAGATCAAAACCATCAAGCACTAGGGCTAACCAACACAAAAGCCCTACCCTGCTTCCAAAAAATTTAACGTCTCCTGTTTGACGAGCTTCCATCATACCCTCTTAAAATTACAATAACCCGATGACTTTCGTATCAATATTAAAAGAAAAGTGTTTCTATAATGCAAAAACATTTAGCGAATGGATTGGGGATAACGATCTTGCGGCACGATAGGGCTTTGTACCACATATTCGGCAAAAGATTTCCTACGATCCATGAGCCCGTGATCATAAAAATATTTCGGCAGCTTACCATTCAGAATAAGGCGCCAATCCAATGGCATGGAGATAAAATCCTGAACCAAAGACCGAACAAAAGTGGTACAATTTACTGTCAGAGAGTTATAGAAAATTGGCTTCTTTTTCAGCTGGTTAGCTGCTTTTACAAAAGTTAAAAACCATTGTTGCATAGCATCCTGCGATAAGGAAAGTGGGTAGCGGGATACACGATCATGGAAAAAATCGCTACGTAAACGAATAATATCATCCTCTGGAGCGGCAAGGATCATCATCTGATAATTCTTAAAAAAACCCGGCAAAACTCCATAGTCTTGCCCAAGCCGTTGCCGCGCTTCAGCCGAGAAAATAAGCCGCCGCCCATCAGCGAAGTCAAAACCAAATAACGTATGAGCAATGAGAGGCCCAGACCATTGAGCGAGGTATAAGTTCATACCCGTGATTTGGTTGATGTCATAAATCGCATCGCTCCATAGGGCGCTCATAGGCACTGCCCCTTCACCGTCATTTGGCGCACTTTGCCAATGAAAGTCGCGCATATTATGAAGGAGCACAATGCCTTTAGGTTGAATATCGCCATAAAGATTTTGAGTATATTCTGGTTTCCAAGAAACATCCGACATAGGCGTGATCGTTGACCACCATAAAAAAAATCCCCCAAACATAGCTACAAGAACCAATCGCAACAGCCAAACTTTTATGCCTTGTGGCTTCCAAAGCTTTGGAAACAGTCTGACCAAAGATGGATAAAATAAAGCTACAAGCCCCACAATAGTCCATAAAATACTTAGCCCATAGCGCGCCTTTATATTCCATTCAGGCCGATAAAAAAGCGCCAAACCGCACAATATAAGCAAAAATAGGGCAACAATATAAAAAATGACCCAAATACCGCGTGATAGATTTGTTCCCATAGTCCCCTCCTCAAGATAATAGTTTAACGCCTCATAAAAAAATATTTAAACGCGGATCTATCCTAAAGAGCGATAAAATATTAACCATTCCAATCTAATCATTGAGCATAGCTAAATCGCTCTATCCACTTACTCGACTATCGGACTCTTTAAAGTAATGATAAGAAATTTTTATCAAAAAAATAGCATCTTAAAAAAAAGGGTTAGTGGTCTTTTTTTATACCCTTGCGCAGTAATTATACTTTTTATATTCATAGCAAAAGCGCAAAGCAACACGACAGCAGCCATATCTGATGAAAAAGCGTCGCCTAGCACCGAATATGCCTTTTTTCAAAACGTTAACGGACCGTGGACAGGTTCAGGCGAAGTCGTTTCAGGTAAGTATAAGGGTACACGTTTTTACTGTATGTTTCAAGGGCGCTCCCCCTCTAAAGAAGGTATACAAAACCCCTCTGCTTTCCCACTGAATGGTTTAATTTTAGAGGGCGCCTGCCGTATAGGCATTTTTTCTCAACCTATGCTAGCTCAGATTATAAGAGGTATAAATGGTTTTACAGGCGTCTTTAATGATGGTGCAAAGGGCGGTGGGTTCGATATTATTTCTGGAAAAATTTCCAACGATCATATGATCATTAATATAAAAAGAAACCAAATCAAAGGCGCTATGCTCGCACGTTTAGAAACGAAAGATAAAATGAATATTACAATATCAGCAAAGCTTGATAATGCCTATGTCCCTATTATTGGCTTGAAATTAAGCCGCAAAGACTAATTTTTGTTTCTTTTTAAAAAAATAATAAATTAAAAGCACAGAAAGATACGCGTGATATTAAAAATTTAAGGACCAAAAGGTCAGATTTTTATCCTTCAAGTCTGCAGAACAGAAATCTGGATGGGCTGTCTGTCTATCAGTGATTGATACAAGGTTAATGCAAAGCTTAATAAAATGATTATTTTAAGAATGAAATTCAGATTAGAGAAATTTATAACTGCACGAAATATCCACTTTGCTTGGAGGGTAAGAGATTTTCCCTTCACGATAATTACCTCTTAACTAACACTGGACTTTTTTAGTTTGGAATTATTTACATTTATTTTAACAAGCTTTTCTCGTGTAGCTGTAAACACACATTCTATAATCAAGGTAAACAAGGCTTTTGGTTATGGATTTTTAGAGCTATTCACTTTGCCTTAATCAAGAAAATTTGTACAAAAACAGAAATGAAGATAAATAGCATATAGGTAATTGATAGCATAAGCCCGTTATTAATTGGTATTACACTAAAGAGCCCTAGCCCAAAAAAACCTACAATAAGCATACCCATTCCCTGCAGGCTTGCTGCAAGGGCAGCTCGCTCTTTGAAAAGCCTCATAGCGCGGGCCAAAATATTGGGGAACATAAGCCCCTGCGCAAAGACAATAAGCGTTAAGCCAACAACAAGAAATTTCAGTGAGATAGTATCTCCCGATAACAGGATGGGCATCGCCCCCAGAACAGCAATCAACAATCCGATAGAAATCCGCCTTTCAGGCTTGGTATAAGCTCCAATAATGCGATTGATTATGGTTCCAAAGAGGTAAGCCATTCCTGTAGCCAAAGCAGTGTTTGCAAAAAATAAGGAACTCTTGTGAAGGGTTTGAACAATGATAAGCGGCCCTACTTGACTCCAAAAAGTAAAACAAAAAAAACAACAGCCGAGCTGAATCATACATCCCACAAAAATGCGGTCTTGATACATAAGCGCAAGATTACCGAAAAGGCCCTTCGGTAACTGGCGAGCTTGAGGCAATAAAGTTTCGCGTAATCCAAAAGTCGCCATAAACGCTACAATCAAACCGTACAAAAAATACGCCATAAAAGTATAGCGCCAGCCAAGGGATTTTTCAATGAATGCTCCTATATAGGGCCCTAATATCAATCCCAGAGCAAAGGCAAGGCTTAAATAAACAATAGCACGTTGAAATTTGACGTCACCTAAACGATCGCTTATGATAGCGCGTGCTGTGACTTGACAAACCCCTGTAGAAAAGCCTTGAATGCAACGGGAAATCAGTAGAGCAGCAATGGATGGAGCAAAAAAGCAGCTAAAGCGGCCATTATAAACAATCCAATGCCCCCCAATAAAACCACCCGCCGTCCTAGCCAATCAGATAAAAGACCAAAGACAAATTGCCCTGCAGCATATCCAACGATGGAAAAGACAATTGTTGCTTGAACAATTACATTTGAACTGTGGAATTCTTCAGCAATCTGAGGAAGAGCTGGAGCGTAGAGGTCAACGACAATCCCTGCTCCGAAGTTTAGGAGGGCGGCAAAAAAGATAATAAAATTATCACTATTTACATCATGCATTTTCATAAAAATCATGGGCTCCATAGCATGTGGCATAATACCATATTCACTTTTAATGCGTGACTCCAGCACTGATAAATCTTAATATAAATTGTTGCACGAATGGCATTAGACTCTAACAAATCCCTCCATCCAATAGCAGAGGCAGCTTTCTTCAGCGCATGGTTAAGACAAATGCAATGTCGAGGATATCCAATGTGTGATTTGCATGGATTTGTACACTAATAAAAATATAAACATCTATTCGCAGAGATCCTAGCCAATTTTAGAGCATATCTAGCACTAATATTACCCTTGACCTTTCATGAACATTGCTAAGCTTTTGTAACTTGAGATTGCTTAAAGCTATTTAAATACGCTTTTTAAGATAGTAATAATTCTGCTCGAAACTTTCAGGTCAATGAGCGTGATCAACTAGCATTAATAACACGTTAAAAAGAACTACACCCTCTATAGGGGCAGAGTGTGGTAAGAACGATTAAGATAAATCAAAGAGTTCTCAGCATTACCGCGTCGGATAGATACAACTCTCCCAATCAGAATAAAATGCGTTGCGTGTTCATGCCAGCACACGAGTTGACAGTCAAACGAAGCTAACGCTCCCACAAGGGCTGGAGCGCCAGTTTTTAATGTTTGCCATTTTGCAGCGTTAAAACGTTCTTCTTCAGAAATCCCGCCCCAGCCCGCAAAAACATTAGATAAATCTTGCTGATGGCCAGCCAAACTATTGAGACAAAAATTTTTATTCTCAAGGAAAATTTTATTCGCTGCCTTTTGACGCATCAAACAGACAAGAATGGTAGGCGGATTATCCGAAAGTGAACAAGCTGCAGAAATTGTCACCCCACGTTGTCCTGCTGAGCCTTTTGTGGTAACAATATGGACAGCGCTTGAAAAATGACTCATCGCATCGCGATAATCTTGCGAGGCGACAGTGGGGATAGCATCCTCGCAGGTAAGGACATAAGTTTTTTGATGAATCATCGGGTAAATGCCCACATTTCCAAAATTACGAGAAAGGGAAAATAAAAGCTGCCCCTTGCAAAGCTTGGCTAAGCTGTTTATGGCAACCTATCACAAAACCCCTACTTTGACAATTCATCATACCTGCTACCATGTAAAAGTTTTTTGCCCCGCTTTTCCCTATCCTGTGACGAATTTTTAGGAGCCTTATATGCAACGCCCGTTTTATATCTGCCCATCGATTTTAGCCGCTGATTTTTCTCGTCTTGGCGAAGAGATAAAAAATGTAGCTAATGCTGGGGCCGATTGGGTGCATATTGATGTAATGGACGGGCACTTTGTCCCTAACATCACCTTTGGCCCTGATATGGTAAAAGCTCTGCGCCCCCATACTGAAGCGCTTTTTGACGTCCATTTGATGATAGAGCCTGTTGACCCTTATCTTGAAGCCTTTGCCAAAGCGGGTGCAGATATTATCACCATCCACGCCGAAGCTGGACCTCACAGCCACCGCTCTTTACAAATGATCAAAACCTTGGGTAAAAAAGCAGGCATTTCACTCAACCCCGCCACCCCCCTCTCCTACCTTGATTATTTGCTTGATGAAATTGATCTTATTTTGATTATGAGTGTCAACCCTGGCTTTGGTGGGCAAAGTTTTATCCCCGCCATGGTAGATAAAATATCCCATGTCAAAGCAATGGTTGGTTCCCGCCCCATTGATATCCAGGTGGATGGTGGCATTAATCCAGCGCTAGTCGGCCAAGTAGCAGCGGCAGGAGCCAATGCTTTTGTGGCGGGCTCAGCCATCTATAAAAACGGCAATCAAGAGATTTACAAAAGCCGTATCACAGAGCTACGCCAAGCCGCAGAACAAGCACGCCAACGATAGGAAACGATTATGATCCCACGCTACTCTCGCCCTGAAATGGTTTCTATTTGGTCACCACAAACTCGCTACCGTATCTGGTTTGAAATAGAAGCTCATGCTTGTGATGCTTTGGCACAATTAGGTGTCATCCCTCCTGAAGCCGCAAAAACCATATGGGAAAAGGGCCAAGCAGCTGAATTTGATGTTACCCGTATTGATGAAATTGAAGCCATTACCAAGCATGACGTTATAGCCTTTCTAACTCACTTAGCCGAATTTGTTGGCCCCCATTCCCGCTTTATACACCAAGGGATGACGTCCTCTGATATTTTGGATACCACGCTTAATGTGCAACTCATGCGCGCAAGCGATATCCTCTTGGCTGATCTTGATGCCCTCCTAGCTGCCTTGAAAAAGCGAGCGTTTGAACACAAAGATACAATCACTATTGGCCGCAGTCACGGCATTCATGCAGAACCCACAACCTTTGGCCTAAAACTTGCTTTGGCTCATGCAGAATTCAGCCGCTGCCGCACACGTCTTGTTACAGCACGCGACGAAATTGCTACTTGCGCTATTTCTGGTGCGGTTGGTACCTTTGCCAATATTGACCCCAAGGTGGAAGCACATGTAGCTCAAGCTTTAGGGATGAAGGTAGAGCCCATATCCACCCAAATCATCCCGCGGGATCGCCACGCTATGTTTTTTGCTACCCTCGGTGTTATTGCCGCCTCTATTGAACGCTTAGCGGTAGAAATTCGCCATCTTCAAAGAACGGAAGTTTTAGAAGTAGAAGAATATTTCTCACCTGGGCAAAAGGGCTCTTCAGCCATGCCTCATAAACGCAACCCAGTTTTGACTGAAAACCTAACGGGTCTTGCGCGTATGGTGCGAGCCTTTGTCACCCCTGCGTTAGAAAATGTTGCCCTTTGGCACGAACGTGATATTTCCCATTCCTCCGTTGAGCGCTATATCGGCCCTGATAGTACCATTACTTTGGATTTTGCTTTAGCGCGCCTTACCAATGTGATAGAAAACTTAGTGGTTTACCCTGAAAATATGATGAATAACCTCAATAAATTCCGCGGGCTTATCCACTCACAACGGGTTCTTTTAGCGCTCACTCAAGCAGGTGTAAGCCGCGAAGATGCCTACCGTCTTGTTCAACGAAATGCCATGCGAGTTTGGAAAGAGGGTAAAGATTTTTTGACCGAACTCCTTAATGACCACGAAGTACGCAAAGCTTTAAATGAAGATGAAATTCGTGAAAAATTCGACCTCGCCTATCATTCTAAACATGTAGATACGATTTTTTCCCGAATTTTTGGCTAGTCATGCCCAAACGGCCATGGAAATTCCTATGAAAGCAAATCAACTTGATATTCTCATCATACCGGGCTACCAGGGCTCTGACGCAGATCACTGGCAGAGCCGCTGGCAAGCAAAACTATCCACCGCAAAGCGCGTTGAGCAAGCCGATTGGGATAAACCACAGCGCGATATATGGGTGAAAACTTTACAGCAAACAATTCAATCAGCACACAGACCTATCTTGCTAATTGGCCACTCATTAGGTGTAGCGACTATCATCCATATGCTTGCAAAACAGTTTGAATCAGCTTCTTCGTCAGTAGCAAACAGTTTTTCAAAAGTTCCAAATATAAAAGGCCTATTTTTAGTAGCGCCTCCTGATCTTGACAATCCTCTCTTGGAACCAACTTTATTACGTAATTTTGGTGCCTATCCCCGCCAAAGACTAGCCGTTCCCTCTGTTCTTATTGCTAGCCAAAACGACCCTTATTGTACGTTTAAAGCTGCACAAAATTTAGGTAAAGCTTGGGGTTCACTTGTGTTAGATGCTGGGGAATCTGGCCATATTAACAGCGAATCTGGGCATGGCCCTTGGCCTGAAGGCTTGCTTATCCTCTCACAATTTTTAGCGCGCTTATAGCATTGAAGCACCACGTTTACCGCTAAGCACTGCCTTTTTCTTCAGCCCCTAAAGCCTCTTGCAAAAAAGAAACCATATTAGCCTTTAGAACCTTTTCATCAAGGATGTGCCCTGCTGTTTGAAAATCCGCATAAATCTTGGCTAAGAGATCCTCATCATGACCGCCTTTAAGCGCATAATTCACCACCCCTTCAACGTAGGATTTAACGTCTTCACCCTCAAGATTTAAACCCTGTGCAGCCCAAAGACCTAACTTACGGTTGCGCTTTACAAGAGCTTTAAAGCGCGCCTCTTCATCAAGGGCATATTTCTTCTCAAAAGAAGCTTGGCGATCTTGAAAACCATTCATTAAATCTTCCTTCCATGTACAGCAAAAATTTTAGCAACAAACCACAGCGCGCTATTTTTTTATAGACTAATGTGATATATAGGAAGGAAATAAAGCGAATTGAAGCGCCCTATCCCAATTAATCCCCAATCAGCAGGAAATATTATGAATCGTCGCCAACGCATCTATGAAGGTAAGGCCAAAATTCTGTATGAAGGACCTGAGCCAGGTACCTATGTACAGTTTTTCAAGGATGATGCCACGGCTTTCAATGCTCAAAAACATGATGTTATCGACGGGAAAGGGGTTTTAAACAACCGTATCTCTGAATATATTTTTACAAAGCTTGGCCTTTTAGGTATTCCTACCCATTTTATTCGCCGCCTTAATATGCGTGAGCAATTGATTAAAGCCGTTGAGATTATCCCCCTTGAGGTAGTGGTTCGTAACATTGCCGCTGGCTCCCTTTCTAAAAGACTAGGAATCGAAGAAGGTACCCACCTGCCACAATCCATCATTGAGTTCTATTATAAAGACGACGACCTTGGGGATCCTATTGTATCAGAAGAACACATCACTACCTTTGGCTGGGCAAGCACAGAAGAGCTTGATGATATCATGCAAATGGCTATTCGTATCAATGATTTCCTTACTGGCCTCTTTTTAGGTGTTGGCATACAACTTGTTGATTTTAAAATGGAATTTGGCCGCCTCTGGGAAGGCGATGTAATGCACATTGCCCTCGCTGATGAAATCTCGCCGGACTCCTCGCGCCTATGGGACATAAAAACGGGCGATAAAATGGATAAAGATCGATTTCGGCATGATATGGGGGGACTAATCGAAGCCTATCAAGAAGTAGCAAAGCGCCTTGGCATCATCAATGAAAATGAGCCCCCACGTCCTACGGGGCCCGTGTTGGTGAAATAGCCCCCCCATAGTCAACTCATAACCTAATACAAACCCGTCAGGAATAGAATGAAAGCTCGTATTACTGTCACCCTGAAAGTAAGTGTTTTAGACCCTCAAGGCAAAGCTATTGCCGATGCCCTGCATGGACTTGGTTTTTCAACCCTTCAATCCGTGCGTCAAGGTAAATTGTTTGATATTGAACTGAAGAACATGCCAAAAGCGGAAGCGGAAGCTGAATGCGCTAAAATGTGCGAACAATTGCTTGCCAATGGAGTGATTGAGAATTATCAGGTGGAAATCTTGGGAGCCTAATTGCATGAAAACCGCAATCATACAATTACCGGGTCTTAACCGCGACCGCGATATGCTGACTGCTTTACGGCAAATCAGCGGCTCAGAACCGCTTAAAATCTGGCAAACAGAAACAGAAATTCCTGCCGTTGATCTTATCGTTATTCCTGGTGGATTTTCTTATGGCGATTACTTACGCTGTGGTGCCATTGCTGCACGCACACCCGTTATGCAAGCAGTTTTTAAAAAAGCGCAACAAGGGGTTATGGTATTGGGCGTTTGTAATGGTTTTCAGATCTTAACAGAAATTGGGCTTTTGCCAGGGGTGCTCATGCGTAATGCTTCGCTTAAATTTGTCTGTCGTGAAGTTAAATTACAAATCATCAATACCAAAACGCCTTTCACGCGCCACTACCAAACGGGCCAAATTATCCGCTGTCCCGTTGCCCACCATGAGGGTAATTACTTCATTGATGAGGCGGGGCTTGAAACTTTAGAAAATAACGGGCAAATCTTATTCCGCTATGTAGAAGATACCAATCCTAATGGCTCCATTCACAATATCGCCGGAATCATAAATAAAGCCGGCAATGTTTTGGGTATGATGCCCCACCCCGAAAATTTGATTGAGAGTGCCCATGGGGGTAATGATGGGCGAGCCTTATTTACTGGTGCTTTAGGGCACGTCGCCTAATACATCACGCCTCACTAGGCTTTATGTCTTGCTTTTGCCTTTGTTCTTATAATCGACGGAGTTTTTCTTCATGCCCGTTCTCAATCAAGTGCCTATAACGCCCGAATTAATCAAAGCCCATGGTCTAAAAGATGATGAATATACACGTATTTTAAATTTATTAGGTCGCAAACCTAGCTTTACTGAATTAGGCATTTTCTCTGCCATGTGGAACGAGCATTGCTCATATAAGTCTTCTAAAAAATGGTTAAAAACCCTTCCCACTTCTGGTCCCCACGTAATCCAAGGGCCGGGAGAAAATGCAGGCGTTGTGAATATTGGACGGGGCCAATGCGTGGTCTTTAAAATGGAAAGCCATAACCACCCTTCTTATATTGAACCCTACCAAGGGGCGGCTACAGGAGTTGGTGGCATTTTACGCGATGTTTTCACCATGGGTGCACGTCCCGTAGCGGCTATGAACGCCTTGCGATTTGGCGCCCCCGATCACCCAAAAACCCGACATTTGGTCGCAGGCGTTGTAGCTGGTATTGGCGGCTATGGAAATTCCTTTGGCGTACCTACGGTAGGCGGTGAAGTGGAGTTTGATGCTCGTTATAATGGCAATATTCTTGTCAATGCTTTTGCTGCTGGTCTTGCACAAACAGATGCCATCTTTTACTCTAAAGCCAAAGGGGTAGGACTGCCTGTTGTTTATCTCGGTGCAAAAACTGGACGCGATGGCGTAGGTGGGGCAACCATGGCTTCTACCGAGTTCGATAATTCTATTGAGGAAAAACGCCCTACCGTACAAATTGGTGATCCATTCACTGAAAAATGCCTCCTTGAAGCTTGTTTAGAGCTCATGGAGACTGGCGCTGTTATTGCCATACAAGATATGGGCGCGGCAGGTCTCACCTCTTCAGCGGTTGAAATGGGAGCAAAAGGCGACTTAGGTATCACGCTCAATCTTGATGATGTACCGGTACGCGAAGATAATATGACCGCCTATGAGATGATGCTCTCAGAAAGCCAAGAGCGTATGCTCATGGTATTAAACCCGCAAAAAACACAAAGCGCGCAAGCGATCTTCAAAAAATGGGGGCTTGACTTTGCCCATGTTGGACATACGACCGATGATTTACGTTTTCGTGTATTTCACCAAGGGGAAGAAGTCGCCAACCTACCAATCAAAGAACTAGGTAATGAAGCGCCTGAATATGACCGCCCGTGGATCGCTCCAGCCCCACTTAGAACTATTGGCTCTGAAGATGTGATAGCAGTTGGTGATTTGGGCTCTGCCCTCCTCACCCTCCTTCATTCTCCCGATCACAGTTCGCGGCGCTGGGTTTATGAGCAATATGATACGCTTATCCAAGGTAATAGTCTTGTTTGTCCAGGAGCTGATGTAGGTATTATCCGCGTAAATAATGAAGGTAGCCGCGATAATGATTACCGCGCTTTAGCGTTCTCGTCCGATGTGACGCCGCGCTATTGCGAGGCCGACCCCTACGAAGGCGGCAAGCAAGCGGTAGCCGAATGCTGGCGCAACTTGTGCACAAGTGGCGCTACTCCTCTAGCGGCTACTGACAATTTGAATTTTGGCAACCCAGAGAAACCAGAAATCATGGGGCAATTAGTTCTTGCTATTCGTGGCATCGGTGAGGCCTGTCGCGCTCTTGATTTCCCCATTGTTTCGGGCAATGTTTCACTTTATAATGAAACCAATGGCAAGGCTATCCCTCCTACCCCAACTATAGCGGGCGTCGGTTTGATTGATGATTGGCGTCAACTCACTACCCTAGCGGGCGCACGTGCCGGCGATACACTCATATTAGTTGGTTGTGTTGGAAGCCATTTAGGTCAATCAGTTTATCAACGCGATATTTTGGGCCAAAGTGCTGGCGCGCCACCAAAAGTTGATTTAATGAGAGAGAAAAAACACGGACTATTTATCCGTGATTCCATTGTTAAAGATTGGTTCGATGCAGTGCATGATCTTTCTGACGGTGGTTTAGCTCTAGCATTGGCTGAAATGGCAATAAAATCTGGGCTTGGTATGCGGGTGCATCTCACAGGTCAAACCGCCCCCCATGCTGAATTATTTGGTGAAGACCAAGCGCGTTACATTGTCGCCGTTAAACCAGAGTATATTTCTACCTTTGAGCAAGCCGCGCGTCAATCCGATGTACCCTTCTATATCTTAGGGCAAATGGAGGGCGAAAACTTGTTCGTTGATGCTTTAATGGACCTACCGCTTTCCCAATTAATACAAGCCTATGAAGGCTGGTTTGAAAACTTCATGGCATCATCAAACAAAATACAATAAATATTCTAGATATATAATAGTTTTGCTCGTGTAAAACGCGCAACTTGCAATTAAGAGCGCTATCCTTTAAAACTCAGGAGGATGCGCACAAAGCTAAAGGAGACCCCCATGGCCATGGATGCTCATGCGATTGAAGCCCTCATTTTAGAAGCTATCCCTGATGCAAAAGTTACTATCCGAGATCTTGCTGGTGATGGTGATCATTATGCTGCGGAGGTAGTGGCAGAAAGCTTCCGCGGAAAAAGCCGTGTTGAACAACATAAAATGGTCTATAATGCCCTGAAAGGCAATATGGGCGAAGCCTTGCATGCACTTGCTTTACAAACCTCAATACCCGAATAGCCCCCCAGTCCATAGGTGATATAATGAATGCGGCCCATGATCTTATCGATAATGCGGTAAAAAACAATGACATCGTCCTTTTCATGAAAGGTACACCCAGCTTTCCTCAGTGCGGCTTTTCTAGCCAAGTTGTACAGATCCTTGATTACTTAGGGGTTGATTATAAAGGGGTCAATGTTCTAGATTCTGATGAATTGCGCCAGGGCATCAAAGCCTATTCTAATTGGCCGACCATCCCACAGCTTTATGTGAAAGGCGAATTTATCGGCGGCTGCGATATTATACGAGAAATGTTCCAAGAAGGTGATTTGCAAAAATTATTCACCACCAAAAATATTAGTAGCAAAAAAAAATAAAAAACTAATAATTAGGCCCTATCAGAGATAAAGACTGAGAAGCGCTTTAGTGCGACTCTCAGTCGCCTTGCCTTTTGATCACTCTTTCGTCATTTACAAAAATCTATCCTTATTTTACAGGAAGATATGCTATAAACGGGCAATATCATAGCCGCCAAGGTGTCGCGAGGCCTATTATAAATTTACTACAATAGCCGAGCAATCTTCACCAAACGTGACTTTCTATCACATATCTATCTTATTTTGAGTCCATTATGACCCGCTCTCTAAAAGAAAAAGCACATGTTCTCGCTATCAAACGGAGCATAAATCAACGTGAATTTGTGATCCTCGTTGCACTCCTTATGGCGTGTAATTCCATTGCCATTGATATTATGCTTCCTGCCCTTGATACAATTGCGGAAAGCCTTCATATTATTGATGAAAATTCACGCCAGTATATTATCTTTGCTTACTTAGGAGGGCTTGGCTTTGCCCAGCTTGTGTTTGGTCCAATCAGCGATTGTTATGGTCGCCGAGCCCCGCTTTTATATGCTTTGATTTTTTATACACTAGGGGCTTTGGGTTGCATATTTGCGTCCGATTTTTATACGCTTTTGCTGTGCCGTTTTGTTCAAGGTATAGGTGGAGCTGGCACGCGCGTGCTAAATATTTCTATGATCCGTGATCTGTATGAAGGGCGCCGTATGGCGCAAGTCATGTCTATCACCCTCTTGGCTTTTTTGGTAATTCCTATTATCGCTCCTGCTACAGGCCAAGCGATTATGCTTTTAGGAAATTGGCACTATATCTTTATCTTCATGGCTATTGCTGGCCTAATTATCGGCCTTTGGGCCTTCATACGTCTTCCCGAGACCCTTTATAAAAGTACCCCTCTTACCGTTTCCTCGGTGAAAAATAGTTTCTGGACTATCTTGAGCAACCGCACAGCTCTTTGTTATTCCCTAGCTTTTTCCTTGATCATGGGAGCGCTTTTTGGCTCTATCAGTACTTCCGAACAACTCTTTGTAGGCATTTATGATTTAGGACCTTGGTTCCCCGCTGCTTTCGCCACCGCAGCCTTTGCCCAAGCGGTTTCGGCCTTTCTTAACGCCCGCTTTGTTGGTCAATTTGGCATGCGGCGGATTGCTCATAGCCAATTATTGTCTTTCTCCACTCTTGCCGCTTTATGGATCATCACTTCCACTTATATGGGTGGGATTGCACCCCTGCCCCTATGTATGTTTTTTTACATGGGAATCATGTTTGCTTTTGGTAGTATGGGCACAAATTTCAATAGCCTTGCCATGGATCCATTAGGAAAAGTTGCGGGCACTGCCTCATCGGTTTTTGGTTTTTTGCAAATCACCATAGGAACAGGGCTTGGTGCCCTTATAGGGCAACAGTTTAGCCAAAAAAGTACAGCTCCCTTGGCTACTGGCTATTTATTACTGGGTCTTGGTGCAATCTTACTGGTTCTCCTTGCAGAAAAGGGCCGCCTCTTTGGCCAAAAAAGCAAACCGATCCAATAAGATAATAAGCCTAAGACAAGAGTCGCCGCTTCGGCGGCTCTTCACGCATTCGATCTCTGCGCCCCCCCAAACATAGGGCTTTTGATCCACAATAGCTCATTTATTGTCTGTTGATATGCTGGGGACAGGTAATAAACGCGTAGTACGAATAAGCTCCATTAAAAAAGTTTGGTGCGGCACAGCTGTTGGAGTGGTTTGAGAAACAAAATCAAATAATTTCCCATCCTTTAATCCATAGCGGGCAATCTTGCTAACCGTACCATCCTTATTGAAATAAATGGCTAAAACCTTACGATCAACAATCGAAGGCTTCATGAATTGAAATCTTTTGTAGCTCTTTTGTGAAATGTAATAATAAATCTCACCATCATACACTTCTTGTAGGGATGGCGAGCCTAAAGCCAGCATAACTTGCTCGCGGCTTGAACCAATCTTCACACTGTTAAGGGCATTTTGGTCAATAACATAACCAGCATTGTATGTTTGTCCAAAGTTGAGAACGTTTTTTCTTTGGCAACCAGCCACCAACGTGGCGGTAGCGATCAAAACACCATACAAAAGCACCCGCTTTGTGCGGACATTTACACGATTCTTATGAAACAATGACATCTCCATCTTTCATGGGCGGCCCCCTCTATCGCCGTCATGCTAAACTAGTAACATTTGTTTAGCAAGTATTGCCCCCTGCTACATGCACTTTTTCTTTTGGTATTCCCTCCCAAAAAGTAAAAATACAAACCAAGGGAGGTATTCTCATAAGGCTAGGTAACTTTGACAATCAAGCCAAATTAACATATTTATAAGCGTACCGTTAATATAGATTGAAAGCCATGAACGACATCACCCTGCCATTAGCGAAACACGCCACCTACGCTACGCAAAATCATGTAAGCCTCCATTATCCCGTTCCAGTTCAGACCTTACCAACAAAAGGCCGCTTGTTTCATATCAACCTCAAAGATGATGAGCGCCAAACCCTAGCAGCGCGCTATGATCTATGCGCCGTACACCACTTTAATGCTGATATAAAGCTCCTACCTTGGAAAGGGAGCGGGGTGCGCGTTACAGGCCGACTCAGCGTTGTATTTGTCCAAAACTGCGTCATCAGTCTAGAGGAAATTGAAAGCCAATTGGACGAATTATTCGAAGCTCTTTATGTCCCAGCCGATTCTAAACTCGCTAACACGCCCGCCCCTGATGCTAAAGGCGTTCTTTTGTTTGAAGCCCACGGGCCCGAGATCCCAGAAATCTTCCATGGATCCACCATAAATTTAGGCTCCATCATTGAAGAATTTTTTAGCCTTAACATTAACCCCTATCCACGCAAAGAAAGCGCTTTTTTAAGCCCCATTTGCCCCCTCGGTAAAGAAGAAAAAGACAGCGCAATCTATAAAACCCCCGCGGGGGACGACATATCCCCTTTTGCCATTCTCAAAAAACACAATGAATAGACAATGCAAAAAATTGCTATTATATGCTGACATAAATCAGTATCTTCAGCTAGGCGCCCAAAGTAGCGCATCAAAAAAAGCTAAAACTCTATAATGAGGAACAAAAGCGTGATTAAAATTTCTGTGGACGCTATGGGGGGGGATTATGGCCCGGAAGTTACAATCGCCGGTGCAGCGATTGCCCAAAGCCAACTCTCAGATTTAGAGATTCACCTTTATGGCTTAGCACCCGACATCGAACCAATCTTACAACAATATCCGCACTTGGCCAAAAAAGCGCGCTTTTTTCCAACGGAAACCTATACAGAAATGGATGAAAAGCCGAGTCAAGCCTTACGCAATGGTCGTGGCAAGTCCTCCATGTGGCACGCTATTGAATCGGTAAAGGAAGGCCGGACTGACGCTTGTGTTTCAGCCGGTAATACCGGCGCGCTAATGGCCATGGCCTATTTTTGCTTAAAAATGATGGCCGAAGCCGAACGTCCTGGTATTGCTGGCATTTGGCCAACCCTACGCAAGGAAAGCATTGTCTTAGACATCGGAGCTACAATTGGAGCCTCCGCCGAACAATTGGTTGATTTTGCTGTTATGGGCGCCGGCATGTTTCGCACCCTTTATCATGTTGATAAACCAAGCGTTGGCTTGTTGAATATTGGGGTTGAAGAAGTCAAAGGTTTAGACGAGATTAAAAAGGCAGGTATCCTTCTGCGCGAAGCGCGGCTTGACGGATTAGAATACAAGGGCTTTGTTGAGGGCAATGATATTGGAAAAGGCGCTGTCGATGTGGTCGTTACCGAAGGATTTAGTGGCAATATCGCCCTCAAAACCGCTGAAGGAACCGCTCGGCAAATGACTCAGACCCTGCGCGAAGCTATGGAAAGTTCATGGATATCACGGTTAGGCTATTTATTATCGCGCGCCGCCTTTAACAAATTACGAAGTAAAATGGATCCTAATAAAGTTAATGGCGGCGTTCTTTTAGGCCTAAATGGCGTAGTCATTAAAAGCCACGGTAGTACCGATGCAGAAGGATTTGCATCTGCTATTCGGGTAGGCTATGAAATGGTTCACAATGGACTTTTAGAAAAAATAGTGAGAGATTTGCGCTATTTTCATGAAAATAAACCCAATATTTTCCGCCTTGAAGAAGAAGCGGTTCAACAGTAAGAAGCCATATGATTAACGCAATCCAACATTTGAGCGCCACTGCTTTAAAAAGGCTTTATTTATGATACGCTCTGTTATATGCGGCGTAGGAAGCGCCCTGCCACGCTCCCAAGTCTCTAATAAGGCTCTGGAAGCCTTTGTTGATACATCCGATGAGTGGATCGTTCAGCGTACAGGTATTCGTTTTCGGCACATTGCAGAGAAAGATGAAACAACCGTATCTTTAGGTACTCTCGCAGCGCAAGCCGCTTTGCATAACGCACAGCTTAGCGTGGAAGATATTGACGGAATCATCTTAGCAACCGCAACACCCAATCATACATTCCCTGCTTCAGCGACAGAAATTCAAAACGCTTTAGGCATGCACCATGGTTTTGCTTTCGATATACAAGCCGTATGTTCAGGATTTGTTTACGCCCTTACCACCGCCAATAGCTATTTACAAAGCGGTCAAGCACGCCGGCTTTTGGTGATTGGTGCCGAGACTTTTTCCCGCATTGTTGACTGGAAGGACCGTACTACGTGCGTCTTATTCGGCGATGGCGCTGGAGCCGTGATACTAGAGGCACAAAATATAGAAGAAGGCTCAACAACAAAATCACGTGGGATTTTAGCTGCTAAATTGCGCGCCGATGGGGCACATCTTAACAAACTTTATGTTGACGGTGGGCCATCTTTAACCCAAACAACCGGTCATTTACGCATGGAAGGCCGCGAAGTCTTTAAACATGCGGTAGGCCTTATCACCGATGTGATTGATGACTGCTTTGCTCAAGCGGGACTTAGCGTACAAGAGCTAGATTGGTTTATACCTCACCAAGCTAATAAACGTATCATTGATGCTTCCGCCAAGAAGCTTGGTATTGCCCCTGAAAAAGTGGTAGGCACTGTCGCTCAACACGGTAATACTTCAGCCGCTTCAGTGCCTTTGGCTTTGAGCTTCGCTTCCGAAAAAGGGCTATTAAAAAAGGGCGATTTGATTATGCTAGAAGCTATGGGAGGCGGATTCACATGGGGGGCAATCCTTCTTCGCTGGTAAGACCCCTCTTGACGCCTTTTAAATAAGTCGTATAAATTCAAAGAGAAAAGAAAGAGGGATAATAGAATGGCTAACCAAACTATAACCCGCGCTGATTTAACTGAGGCAGTATGCCGTGAAGTAGGCCTTGCGAGAACGGAATCCGCTCTTTTGGTCGAGGCCGTTCTTGAAGAAATTTGTGCGGCTATTGCCAAAGGCAATAGTGTAAAGATTTCCTCCTTTGCTACCTTTGATATCCGTAATAAGAGCCAGCGTTTGGGGCGTAATCCAAAAACAGGTGAAGAGGTTCCCATCACGCCGCGCCGTGTTATCACATTCAAAGCATCGCATGTTCTCAAACAGAGTATCCTCAGTGCTCACAAAGCGCGTAAAAGCGGTGGTGCATAGCAAAAAATGAAACAAATGCGCACAAGCGGATGCGCAAGCCGCCTAAATATAAGGTGTTAGAGACATGGATAAAAGCCCAGAAGCTTTTCGGACTATCAGCGAAGTAGCTGAATTGCTAGATTTACCGCAACATGTTTTACGCTTTTGGGAAACCCGTTTTTCTCAAATTAAACCCATGAAACGCGGTGGCGGCCGCCGCTATTATCGACCACACGATATTGACCTTCTTCAAGGGATTAAATTTCTTCTTTATGATCACGGCTATACCATCCGCGGGGTTCAACGCCTTTTGAAAGAAAAAGGTATCCATACAATTGTTGCACTCGGCAAGGGCGAAATCAAAGGAGTGGAAACCCTTACCGCTCCCATAGAAGACCCCTTGGAACAAGAAAAAAAACAAGCGCGCGGCCTTTTTTCTTTTATGAAAAATGAGGCCGACCTGTTGATCGGCGCTGTTCATAACCGACAAAATAAGGACAACAAGACTCTTCTTCAAGAAGCTCTTTTTGAACTCATGGAATGTAAACGCTTGCTTGATCGGGCACGCTAAAGTTCCTTATCACTAAAGACGTTCAGCCTTTAGTCACGATTTTGCAGGCGCAGCATCCAGTACTTGCAATTGTACGCGAGTACGGCCATTCCACTCATTAAGCTCAAGCTGGCCTACAAGATGCACAATCTCACCAATATTTTGTAATAAAAAATCCCCCAAAGGGCTATTCACAGCACGAAAGGCAATAGCCTCCAACCGTTGCCCTGAGAAGTTGGCAAGGGAACAACGCACATGTTGACCACCTACAAAGCTTGCGGCAATAAGCCGGTGTCCTGGTACAGCAAAAACAGGGGCAGGATTACCCGTGCCAAAAGGGCCTGCTTGCTCAAGCAAGCCAACCAAAGCAACATTCGCCCCTGCAGCCGAAATGGAACCATCAATCACCAAACTTTTTTTATTTTGCTCATTATCGTGGTGTGCCTGAACCGCTTTTAAAAACCAATCAACAAATGCGCCTAATTGGCCTTTTGCTAAAGTTAAACCTGCAGCCATTTTATGCCCGCCGCCTTTGCTTAAATAGCCTAGGGCTACAGCTTCTTCAATAAGTACGCTCATGTCCACCCCAGTAACAGAGCGGGCTGAGCCAACACCCGTACCATCAGCTTGAAGAGCAATAGCAATAGTAGGACAAGAAAACCGATCCTTCAGGCGTGAAGCTAAGAGCCCTACAATCCCTGCATGCCAAGCCTCGTGCGCCACCACAAGAGCAGGAGGCGCACCGCTTTCCCCATAAAGATTCTGAACCATAACTAGAGCCTGATGTAGCTGTTCGCGTTCTAAGACTTGGCGCTCTTCATTCAAAAGGCTAAGCCGATGAGCAATAGAAAGAGCTGTATCGCGGCATGATGTACTCAAAAGTATGCTTCCTAAAGCTTGGTCGCCAATCCGCCCTCCCGCATTAATGCGGGGACCCAGCACATAACCCAAATGATAAGCCTTCAAAGGCACGTTAATTGCCGCTGCTTCTATCAAAGCAGCCAAACCAACATTGCCCCCCTTGCGCGCTACTTCCAGCCCTTGCCGCACAAAGGCTCGGTTTACACCTTTTAACGGTACAACATCGCAGATTGTTGCTAAAGCCACCAAATCTAAATAAGCCAATAAATCTGGCAGTGGAGTGGCGTGTCCGCTTTCCCGCAACCGCTTGCATAAGCCTACTAAAGTTACAAACACGACACCAGCAGCACATAAATGACCCTGCTCAGAAGTATCATCCACACGATTAGGATTTACCAAAGCATCAGCAAGAGAGTTTCCCGCCGCAAATGCGGCCGCTTCTGTAATTTGGTGGTGATCAAGCACCACCACCCGCGCACCAGCCTGCTGTCCAGAGCGAATTGCTTCAACGCTATTGCTGCCGCAATCAACAGTAATAATCAATTGCGCCCCCTCACTTGCCAAACGTTTCATTGCCTGAGGGTTAGGGCCATAGCCTTCCTGGCGGCTAGGAATATAAATTTGAACCTCAAGGCCAAAATGGGAAAAAAAACGAGCAAGGATCGCACTTGAGCACGCCCCATCCACATCATAGTCACCAAATACAACAATTGACTTCTGCTCCACCAAAGCATCCAACATACAATCAATCGCCGCGTCCATCCCAGCAAACATAGCAGGATTGGGAAGCAAAGTACGTAAACGTGGTTCAATAAAACTAGAGACTTCCGCTTCTTTCACCCCGCGTGCTGTTAAAACACGCGCTACGATATCCGGCACATTATACTTTTGAGCAATAACCATGGCCTGCTGATGACTATGGGCATCCAACGCATCTAGCCATCTATAGCCCCGTATAGAGGTCTCAACATTTAAAAAAAAAGACATAAACCTTTATAAACTATTACCCATGCGTTCGCAACACACGCAAAGGCTAGCTAAAAGTTATGTTTACTGATGTAAAAAGCATTAGCACAAACAAACAACAACATAAATATATTACCATCTTGCCAAAAATCGCGCATTTTATTTATATAGAGAAACCCGCCTATAAATATCCTATATTATTCATCTACTCTTTACTTAAAAGAAATTTTATTGTTTATAGAGATTACAAAATTTATTTCCCAAGATCCCATTATAATTCTTGCTTTTATAGCCTTTTTTGCTGGTGCAATTGATTCTATTGCAGGCGGCGGCGGGCTTATCACTATCCCCGCCCTTATCCTTTCGGGAATGCCTCCGCTAACTGTTTTGGGCACCAATAAGTTACAAAGCCTTTTTGGCTCTTTTTCTGCTACTATTGCCTATGCTCACGCAGGCCACGTGCGCATTCAACAGCAACTTTTTACTGCTATCATGGCTTTCATAGGCAGTATTCTAGGCGCACTAATTGCAACGCGCCTGCCGAGCACTTTTCTTCAGGCCATTCTGCCTATTCTTCTCCTGCTAATCGCTGGTTATTTTACTCTCAAGCCCCAGCTTGATGATAAAAGCAAAGTCCAAAGACTAAAACCTTTCATCTTCTCTTTGATTATAGCTCCGCTCATTGGACTTTATGATGGGCTTTTTGGTCCCGGCACTGGCTCGTTTTATATGTTAGCCTTTGTGAGTCTTGTCGGCCATGGCATCTTACGTGCTACTGCCCACACAAAGCTTCTTAATTTTGCCTCTAACCTTGGTGGTTTTATCACTTTTGCCATGATCGGGATAATTGATTTTCGTATCGGGATTGTCATGGGGATAGCACAATTCCTTGGTGCTCAATGTGGTGCACGCTTAGCTATGTACGTTGGCGCACGATTGATCAAACCCATTCTTGTTATCACCTGTATTATTTTAGCTACAAAACTCTTATGGGATCCACAAAACCCCTTACAACAATTTTATGCAAAAACTCTTGGTTAAGCAGGTGCTTCATCCAAATAACGTTTTATCATAGCGATAAAATTTGGCACAGAAATAGGCTTAGACATATATTCCTCGCAACCGCTAGTACGAATTCGCTCTTCATCACCTTTCATAGCAAAAGCAGTTACTGCTACCACAGGGATGGTTTTTAGTGTAGCATCGGCCTTCAACTGCTTAATCACATCAATACCAGATACCTCAGGTAATTGAATATCCATTAAAATTAGCGCTGGGTTCGTCTCACGAGCAAGTTCAAGAGCGGCAAGACCATTGCGCGTTTCTACCGTACTATAACCACTAGCTTCAACAAGATCGCGGAATAGTTTCATATTAAGTTCATTATCTTCAACAATCATCACTTTTTTTAACATTTTTTAAAATCCACCCTTTCGCCACTCAGAATATAAGCTTAAACTCAACAAATTACCACACAGCTAAAATGACATGAATCATCAAAAAACAAACGCCCCCTTCGCTGAACAAGTGGCTATTGATGCTTTGTTCTTTATCGCTAACGATCCAGAATTATTGCCGCGTTTTTTACATCTCACAGGCATTGATGTAAAAAACTTGCGCTCAGCTGCTCAAAGCCCAGGCTTTTTAGCTGGTGTATTGCAATTTTTCTTAGACCACGAGCCCAGCCTATTGGCTTTTACCCAAGCAAGTCCTTATTCTCCACAAGATGTCCAAAAGGCTCTATGGCAATTGCCGGGAGGGGAACCAACTGCATGGGGATAAATCATGGACTTAAAACGTTTTCACCAGCCTGAATATGGCTTCTGCCGCGATTGTTTCAGCCTTCAAATAAAAAAATCAATCCGCTGCCAAAATTGTGGATCGCCTCGTCTATTACAACATAGAGCGCTTTATCAACTAAACATTGCTCATATTGACTGCGATGCTTTTTTTGCAGCCATAGAAAAGCGCGATAACCCTGCTTTACAAAATAAACCAGTCATTATTGGTGGCGGCAGGCGGGGCGTTGTTTCAACTGCTTGTTATAATGCGCGGCTTTATGGGGTTCATTCTGCTATGCCTATGTTCCAAGCAAAAAAACTCTGCCCTGACGCCATTATTATTTTCCCTAATATGGCAAAATATAATGCGGTAAGTAGGAATATCAAACAATTGATGCGTAATCTTACTCCTTTGGTAGAGTCGCTTTCAATTGATGAAGCCTTTCTTGATATGCACGGAACCGAACAACTCCATGGCGCACCGCCTGCCTATATCTTGGCGCAATTTGCGCAAATGATACAGCAAGAAATAGGGATCAGTATCTCGATTGGCCTCTCTTACTGCAAGTTTTTAGCAAAGCTTGCCTCTGATTTCGATAAGCCGCACGGCTTTCACATAATCGGCAAAGAAGAAGCCCAAGCTGTTTTAGCTGAGAGGCCTGTGACTGCCCTGTGGGGCGTAGGTCGCGCGCTAGCCACAACATTGGCTAACCACGGAATTACCCAAATCAAAACTCTACAGAAAATGGAGGAGGATATTCTTATAAAGCGCTATGGTACTATGGGTAAGCGGCTGTACCACCTAGCACGTGGACAAGACCCGCGTCCTGTAAAAAGTAATACAGAAATCAAAAGCATCTCCGCTGAAACTACGTTTCCACAAGATTTATACCGCGAAGAGGATTTATTACCCATTTTACGCAACCTTAGCGAAACCGTCTCACACCGTTTAAAAAGCCAAGCTATGGCAGGTCAAACCGTAGTACTAAAGCTAAAAACAAGTAATTTTAAGAATTATACCCGTAATCAGCACCTAACAACCCCCACCCAAATGACAGAATATTTGTTTCAAACGAGCCGTAAATTACTCTGCAAAGAGTTAGGGCAAACACGTTTTCGCCTTATTGGCTTAGGCGTCCAACAATTAACTAATTGTCTCCCGGCCACGTCCCATAACAAATTAGAGGCTGAAGCTTGGCCTGATTATTGGGCTGATCCCCGCGAAGCAAAGCGCCTAAAAGCAGAACGCGCCGCAGATTATCTGCGAAACAAATTTGGAAAAAGCGTTATTGAAACAGGGCTTACTTTTGCCTCTATGTCCAATACAGATAAACATAACGATCAATAAGCGCTATAAAAAACTAGTAAAGTGCAACATAAGCCCTTTGATCTCCCAAGTCTTATGCTAAACTAATAAAAAATAATGAGGGTGACATGCGATACTTTATTCTTCTTTTTTGCTTACTTGTAAGCGCTTGCGCCACAACCGAACTTAACGGGATAATGGATCCTTCCTATCGTGGCCGATTTGAAGCCAAAAAAATATTGGTCTATAGTGAAAACCTGCCCATCGGTAGAGCGCAAACAGCAGAACGCGCGCTTGTTGAAGCATTAGGCCCTTATCAAGTGCAAATAATAAGTGGTCTTTATACCTTTCCGCCAATAAGAAAATATACACTTGCTGAGATAGCAAAAAGCTCCAAAAAAGCAGGCATTGATGCAATATTGATTTTAAAATTGGATAAAGAATGGCTAAAAGAGGACTATATCCCGCCCATTTATGTGCCCGGGGATAGCTATAGCACGGCCTATGAAATAGGTAATACTATAAACATCCACACCCGAACCAACCCAGGTTATACCCTAGGTGGGAATACGCTCTATAAGCCAAATATGGCCGTAAGTGTATCGCTCAAAATCCCTGCTCCTCTTAAAACCATCTGGATTGCTGACATTGCAAGCGCTGGCAGTGGTGTAGCCTCCTTTGATGATTTATGGGACGACGTAGCAAAAAAAATTACCCTAGCACTCGCTGGAGAGGGTATCATAAAACAGTCATAATGAAATAACTAGCACGTGAAGTTACCTCCTCGCGTGCTAGCCCTACCAGAAAATATTAATATTTTGGTTTATTTTCAAGGCGTTGCTTTCTTTTTTGTAGAGATAACATAAACCACACAACTAATAAAATAGCCAGAAACCCGCTCTGCCACATCACCCCTTCGATAAGAAGGGAAAAAACTTTTTGATACCCGAATGCTAGGCAAGCCTCAATAGTATTGATTAATATCAAAAAAATAATGCCCCAATAAGCCAATCCCCATAGACCAAGCGCCACGATAGGATAAGCCACTGCTAGTCCAACCATCAACCAGCGCCATTGCCAAGGCATGAGATCAAAGCGCCAAGCTCCCTTTAAATCTGCCGCTAAAAAAAAAGAAAACTCATTAGTAGAATAGGCTCCTATAAGAATTAACCAGCATACCCCTGTAAACCCCAAGCAAACTAGCGCTAAAAACCGGAGGTAAATATTAAAGATTTTATCTATTGCCAGCGGGTACAATTTTATCCTAGCCAAGCTTTCATTCTTTAATTTACACATAAATTAAACCATATAAGTTATTATAAACATTATATAATATAGGTTTCACAAATGAGCAGACTCCTAGGCCAAATCCAATTCATGCGTAAGCGGCTCAAAATAAGCCACCAATTGCGCTTCATCAATAGCCTCACACGTAGCTGGTTGCCATTGCGGCTTGTTGTCTTTGTCCACTAAAACAGCGCGTACCCCTTCATAAAAATTATGCTCCTGCAAAAAGCGGCAAGCAATGCGATATTCCATTTTTAGGCATTCCTCAAGAGATAGGTTAGCGCTTTGACGCATTTGCGCACAAAAAACTTTTAAGCTTACGGGCGCTTGCTTGGCCATCGCATCAAGGCAATGCTGGGCTAAGGCATGACCTTGCGCGCGCTCATAATGCAAATTTTTAATAATCTGATCAAGATCAGGGCATTTAAAACAAGCTGCTATAACAGCGCGATCAAGAGAGGACGTCTCATAATGAACAGTTTTTTGAAAATGCGCTAAAAGAGAATCAATCGCCTCGCCAGCAATCAGTCGCGCCCGTAGCTGCGCTATATCGGCATGGGCCACTGCATGAGTAGCGATGCCTGATTGGACACAATCTCCCCATCTTAAACGCGCGCCTATAAGCCCCAGATAAAGGCCAAAACCGCCAGATAAACGATTGAGAAAATAACTAGCTCCCACATCAGGGAAAAAACCAATGGCACCTTCAGGCATAGCAAACAGCGTGTTTTCCGTAACGATTCGGTGTGAGCCATGGACTGAAATTCCTGCCCCACCGCCCATAAAAATACCATCAAGCAAAGAAATATATGGCTTTTTATAACGCCCAATACAAGCATTCAGCTTGTATTCATCACGAAAATATTCATAAGGCGGTGCACCAGCTTTACCAGACCGGTAAGCAGCCACTACATCCCCACCGGCGCAAAAGGCACGCCCCTCGCCGGCAACTAAAACAGCACGAATCTTTGGCTCATTTTCCCAAACTTGCAATTGGTGATACATCGCTTTTACCATAGCATGCGTAAGAGCATTAAGAGCCGAGGGCCGTGTTAGAGTGATTAACCCTATCCCGCCCTCAACACCAAAGATAATATCGTTACGTTCGTTAACATTCATATCCGCCTCCCTATCGTTCTACATGCTCTATGCCACGCATCTTAGAAAGATGATCAAAATAAGCAAAGAACGTCAAGCCTTTTATAGAACTTGATCGGAAGCGCTTTATTTATGCCCCTTGCACTTCCTTTGCGTGACCACCAAGCCCTGGAAAAATTTGCATGACCGCGCCAATCCAATAAATGTACACACTCGTAACAACAAGGCTAATTTTAACCCAATTAGGTGTGATCAACTGATCAGATGTATGTACATTATACAAAAGCGCTATTACAGCAAGAACGCACCAAGCTAAGAAAATAGGCAAATTAAGCCAACGTAACCGAGCAACACGAACAGGATGCAAATAGTTAATAGGCAAAAAAGATAAAATTGCTGAAATCAGCACAATGCCAAACGACCAAGTCTGCCCTGGTTGCACAACAAACAAGCCGAAAACTACCATATTCCAAACCACTGGAAAGCCTTTAAAGAAATTCTCTTTGGTTTTCATACCGGTATCAGCATAATAAATTGCGGAAGAAACAACAATCAGCGCCCCCGATAAAAAGGAAAGGCCAGAGCCCATGAAGCCACTTTGATAAAGAGCAAAAGCAGGGATAAGCACATAAGTCACATAGTCAATAATATTATCTAATAACTCACCCGACCAATTGGGCAAGACATATTTGACCTCTAATTTACGTGCTATCGGCCCATCTATTCCATCGACCAAAAGAGCTAATCCCAGCCACCAAAACATACTTGTCCAGTTTTTCTCTGAGGCTGATACTAATGATAAAAACGCCAAAAAAGAGCCAGAAGCTGTTAAAAGATGAACCGAAAAAGCCCGTGCTTGTGGCATAGTTACATTTTTAGCACGCAAACGCTCTTTACCACTTTTTATTTTCTCAGATAATGTTTCTTTCATAACCTCACCATCAATCTAGTCATGGGGACACCCCGGATCCGAACTTTTATCCATACTATTAGCGCCAAAATATTTTTAGCGCTTTATCCAACGGGTTAAGTTCTTAAAAAGATCGAATCTTTTCCAAATGTATTTAAAAGTTTTATGGAGGATTCAAAAAAAGAAAACAAGCATTATCTTATAATAGTATATCATCAACCAGCTATACAGCATGATAGATCGCTATGAAAAATGATCAAAGATTGACAAAAGGAAGATAAAAAATATATCCATAACGAACTTTAACATTAATCCTTGATGAGCCTATGAACCCAATTTAGCTAATAAATCACGCTTCTTATAGCGGATAAAACATGTTGAAAGCCATGCCAAATCTTAATACAACAATTGCCATTATCGGGGCTGGTCCAGCAGGCATGTTAGCAGCATTACAACTAGCTAAACATGGCTATTCTTGCGCACTTTTTGGTCCACCACCCCCAAACGATCAGCGCACAACAGCCTTAATGATGCCATCTATTAAGGCCTTGGAAGATATTGCGCTTTTTAAAACACTCAAAGCCTATGCAGCTCCCCTTAAAACCATGCGCTTGATTGATGATACGCATCGCCTTTTGCGAGCATCATCCGCCTCTTTTTATGCTCATGAAATTGGTGAAACAGCCTTCGGCTATAACCTGCCTAACTATATTCTCAACCAGAATTTATTAAAAACAGTAAAGGCCCACCCCTTAATTACTTACCACCCTACACAAGTAAACACCTTTAATCACCACGAAGACCGGGTTGATTTCATCTGTGATGATGACACCCATCACCAAGCAGCTCTCGTTATCGCCGCTGATGGTAAAAATTCGCGCGCCCGCGCGGCAGCAGGTATTAAGCTTCACCAATGGAACTACCCACAAACGGCGATTGTCTTTTCCTTTTCACATAGCCATTCACATCAAGATACTTCAACTGAATTTCATACCCAAAACGGGCCTTTCACTCAAATTCCTTTAAAGGGTCAAAACTCAAGTCTTGTTTGGGTGACCCATCCCAAACGGGCAACAGAACTTTTGAGCCTCGGCCCGCAAGCGCTAGCCTATGAGACCGAGATGCAAATGCATTCACTTTTAGGCAAAATTACCCTTACCTCCCCACCACAAGCATGGCCCTTATCAGGAGGACTCGCAAAAAAATTTGCTGCCAATCGCACCCTTTTGCTAGGAGAAGCCGCCCACGCCCTACCACCTATTGGAGCACAAGGCCTTAATTTAGGCATACGGGATGGGCAATATCTTGCTAAAGCCCTTACGCAAAGTACTCATGATTTTGGTGATAAGCATGTATTACGCGCCTATCATCGCTATCGCCAGCCCGATATCTGGACGCGCAGCCAAGCGGTTAACCTCCTTAACCGCGCTTTACTCTCTAACCTTTTTAGCGCCCAAATGGCTCGCTATTTGGGGTTAGAGCTATTGCGTCACACCCCTCCTTTACGTCGTCTCTTTATGCATGAAGGCATGGCTCCTGGAAGTAGTTGGCATGCTTTGACACAAACGCTTCCTTCATGGTTAAAGAATCATACCCCATTCTGAAGCCCTATAGATTTTCTGACCTTGATGATATTTAAACCCGCGAGGCCTAAAATGCATGGAACAGAGATCGCTACGAACAAATACATGTTTAACAAAGACGGCCGCCTTATCCAAGTGAGCGCCTTAGTCTACCGTTATAAAGATAATAAACCCTATCTACTTCTTATTACGAGCCGCGGCACAAAACGCTGGATTATACCTAAAGGTTGGCCCATTCCAGGACGCTCACTTGCTCAAAGTGCACTAAAAGAATCGTTTGAAGAAGCAGGCGTACGCGGCGTGGTTTCTACCACCGCGATTGGGCACTATTCTTATATCAAAGTGGAAGATTTAGCTCTAAGTCAAAAAGTGCATACGAATTTACACCTATTAACCGCAAAAGAACCAGGACTTCTCTCGCCCTTTGCTGTTAATAATTATACCCTCACCCCTACCGATATCACCACGAAAAAAGAGGTTGCCTCGCCGCTTAATATCCCTATTCATGTGTATATTTTCCCCGTATTTTACTCGCATCAAGAAAAAAAATGGCCCGAACATGGTCAACGCATCTATGAATGGGTGTGTCCCAAACAAGCGGCTGAACGCGTACGCGAGCCCGAACTTAAAGCAATTTTGCGTAACTACAGCCCCCAATACTAAGAAGCTAATTAAGTACTTTCATAAATAATTGAAAGGGTGAAATAAACCATTTCCACGCCATCGGAGCAATCTTCTTTAGCCCACACATGGTTTATATAAATTATTTGATTTTATAGTCTGGAAATAACGGCACTTTGCGCTTATGATAGTTTTATCCTGTAAAAGCGGAACGAGACGCCTTTGATGAAAAAAATTGAAGCGATTATTAAACCTTTTAAGCTTGATGAAGTTAAAGAAGCCCTTCAAGAGATTGGATTGCAAGGCATCACTGTAACAGAAGCTAAAGGCTTTGGGCGGCAAAAGGGTCATACAGCTCTTTACCACGGGGCGGAGTATGTGGTGGATTTTTTGCCTAAAGTAAAAATCGAATTGGTGGTTTGCGACGACGTTGTTGGACAAGCTGTCGAAGCCATACAAAAAGCAGCGCAAACGGGGCGCATTGGCGACGGAAAAATTTTTATTTTCCCCGTTGAAGATGCGATCCGTATTCGAACGGGTGAAACAGGTATTGACGCTATTTAGTTTTCAAAAATCACTGCAAGCTATTAGGAAAGAGATCATGAGTACAGCCACCGAAATTCTTAGGCAAATCAAAGATAATGACATTCGCTTTGTAGATCTACGCTTTAGCGACCCACGAGGTAAGCTACAGCATCTTACGATGGATAGCGCCGAGATCACTGAAGATAGCTTTGCCGATGGCGTTATGTTTGATGGTTCCTCTATTGCTGGTTGGAAAGCGATTAATGAATCGGACATGGTTTTGATGCCAGACCCAGAAACCGCACATATTGACCCTTTCTTTGCGCAAGCAACGTTGGTCATTTTTTGTGATATCTTAGAGCCGATTTCAGGTGAGTCCTACACGCGTGATCCACGCTCTACCGCCAAAAAAGCCGAAGCTTATCTAAAGGCTTCCGGTGTGGGCGACACAATCAATATTGGACCAGAGGCTGAATTCTTTATCTTTGACGATGTGCGGTTTAAAACTGATCCCCACAATACCAGTTTCAAACTCGACTCAAGCGAATTTCCGCAAAATGATGATAGCGAATATGAAACAGGTAATCTTGCTCACCGACCCCGCGTAAAAGGTGGCTACTTTCCTGTACCTCCCATTGATTCTTGCCATGATATGCGCTCAGAAATGTTGACTGCCTTGACCGACATGGGTGTGCAAGTCGAAAAACACCACCACGAAGTCGCTCCCGCCCAGCACGAATTAGGCATCCGATTTGATACTTTGGTGCGTGAAGCCGATAAATTACAAATCTACAAATATGTTGTCCAGCAAGTTGCCCATAGCTATGGAAAAACAGCAACCTTTATGCCTAAGCCTGTCTATGGTGATAATGGGTCGGGAATGCATGTTCATATGTCAATCTGGAAAGAGGGTAAACCTATTTTTGCAGGCAATGAATATGCTGGGCTTTCGGAAACCTGTTTGTTTTTCATCGGCGGCGTTATAAAACATGCTAGGGCACTAAATGCCTTTACCAACCCCTCCACCAACTCGTATAAACGCTTGGTGCCAGGGTATGAAGCACCCGTTTTATTAGCTTATTCAGCGCGCAACCGGTCTGCCTCGTGTCGTATTCCTTATGCTACTTCGCCCAATGCTAAACGCGTAGAGTTTCGCTTCCCCGACCCAGCGGCCAACCCCTATCTCGCCTTTGCAGCCCTTTTAATGGCAGGCATTGATGGCATCAAAAACAAATGCCACCCTGGACAACCTATGGATAAGGATCTTTACGACCTACCTCCCCAAGAATTAAAAAACATTCCTACTGTAGCATCCAGCTTGCGAGAAGCGTTGGAAGCGTTGGATAAGGATCGTGCCTTTTTAACGGCAGGAGATGTATTTTCTGATGATCAAATCAGTGCTTTTATTGATTTAAAAATGCAAGAAGTGAAACGCTTTGAAATGGCTCCCCATCCTATAGAATTCGATATGTACTATTCTGTATAAACAACTCTTTATAGTAAGAGCTCTAAAGCGCCCTTATGGGCGCTTTTTCAATGAGAACGGGCTACGTTCATTACCTGAAGAGCGGCGTAGAATTCTTTTTTATTATGAATACGAACTCTCAGTGCCTCCTCATCAGCACCCCAGTGCTCAATCGTCCAATCTTCATCAAGATGAGCTAAAGCCCAAGCCTCATCACCAGCGATAGCACCGTCATAAGTGGCTAAAGTCAAAAGAGCAGAGCCCATAAGGGTTGTCATCATATGTAGAGCAGCCAAAGCATAGGGCGATTTTACAGACTCAAGCAAAACTCTCATAGCTTGAATAGCATTTGGAGGCTGTTCAATATGCATAATTCCCTTACCTGTAAAAAAAACCGCTCCATATCGACTCTTTGCCCAATCTAAAATTGGATCCCACGAAGTACGTTGGCGTGCTAGCAATTCTTGCGGCGCCTGGGCACGATAAAAAAGCATATCAGTGCTTAAAATGTCCAAAATATCTTCAAAAATCGGCTGCGGATCAGAGTCAAGGCGATCAATCACTGTATTAACAAGCCGAGTGATAGGCATAGTTACTGGATTAATATATTCACCTTGCATAACAAATTCTTGCGCTACAGTCTGAGCAAGCGCCTCATTGGGTAAGGTCAATGCCTTTCTAGCAGGGGTTTTTATAATATGGCCATCAAGCAAAGGCAAAAAGCCGGTCTCTTTCTCTATCACCCATACTTCTTTGTAGAAACGCTTCGCTAATTTTTGCACTTTTTGAACGGGCATTTCATCAATAGATGCTTTATCCTGGGGGGGGGATTCAAGCATTTCGAAAATCTTATACATTTATATTCAAGCCTATCTGCTGATTACCTTAAGGAATTATTCAAAATCACACACAAATCTCGCGGTGTATTGATGATAAAATCCGCTCCTACCTCCTTAAGCGCTAACGAACTATGATACCCCCAAGAAACCCCTACGGCATTAGCAGAAGCAGCCTTAGCCATTTGCATATCATAAATCGAATCGCCAACCACATAACATTGATTAGCGCTAACACCCACCTCTTGACAACATTCCTCTACCATAGCTGGGTGGGGTTTTGATGGGCAATCATCGGCAGTGCGAATGGTGATAAAATTTTCCATACGGTTCTGCGCACAAATCGCATCCAACCCCCGCCGTGATTTACCCGTCACCACGCCTAATAAAATATTGGGCATCTGATAAAGCGTTTTAAGAAGTGCAGAAACGCCATCATAAAGAGGCTCTAAAGGGCGAGTACCTTGCCGTAAAGCCCAAAACGCTTGCCTATACGCCACAACCATAGCCGCTATTTCTGCATCTACCGGCCGCTTACAAAGAGTAGCAATCGCTTGATCAAGTGATAAGCCTATAATAGCGCGGGTTTCTGCCTCATGCGGCGGAGAAAGACCAAATTCAATAAAGGTTTTATGCATACATTGCTGAATAAAGGCAGCGCTATCAACAAGTGTACCATCACAATCAAAAAGAACCAAACGTAAAGATGCACTCATTGATTACCTTCGCCATCGCATTCATCAAAAGAAAAAAGGTTGAAACTTTGCACCATATGGGGCGGCAGAGGCGCAACAAAGTCTAGGGTACCCCCAGCTGGATCAGGAATTTTCAGCCGCCGTGCATGTAAATGTAAACGGTTTTGCATACCTCCCGGCAAGCTCCAATTGCTATCAGCAAAAAAATATTTATTATCACCAATGATAGGATGACCGATATGGGCAGCATGCACCCGCAATTGGTGTGTGCGCCCTGTATAAGGCTCCATTTCCAACCATGAGAGCGTGCGAGCACGGGAATCAATAAGCCGATAATGTGAGATAGCGTGATCAGCATCAGGCTCACCATGGAGGCAAGCACGTATTTTGTCGCCATTGCTAGTCTTTTCCTTTACAAGCCAAGTGGAAATTTTATCTTGTCGCTTTTTAGGAACCCCCCGAACAATGGCCCAATAGGTTTTTTCAGTTTTACGCATCCGAAATGCTGCTGTTAAAAATTGCGCCGCTCCGCGGGTGCGAGCTACCAATAAAAGGCCCGATGTCTCTCGGTCAAGTCGATGCACCAACCGCGGCTTTTCTCCCTTTTTATTGCGCCAAGCTTCCAACATATCATCCATATGACGGACGATTCCCGATCCTCCTTGAACAGCAAGCCCAGCAGGTTTATTAAACACCAAAATTTTAGCGTCCTCATAAAGTAGCATTTGCCGCAAAACATCATGATCGCTCTGATTGCGCAACGTTTTTCCCGTGAGAGGCGTAAGGCTTTTTTTATCCACGGGTAAAGGAGGGACGCGTACCATTTGCCCTATCAGAAGCCGCATATCCGATTTTGCCCGCCCACCGTCAACACGGATTTGCCCCGAACGCAGAAGCTTTTGCAATTGTCCAAATCCTAAACCGGGGTAATAGGTTTTAAACCAACGATCAAGGCGCATACCATTTTCATCGCTGCCCACCTTTTTCACTTCCACACCTGCCATCGCTATCTCCTATTCTACCTGCAGCTTATCCGCGCCTATTTGTCCATAGCATATAAAGCATGCCCCGCCCACAGCCATGTTTTGAACATTTTTACTTTGAAAAGCGATAGCTGCCATCTTGATCTTATCACGCTACGTTACATTTGGTCGTTAAAATTGGTTTTTCTAATAGACCAAGATTTATTAAATCTATAGCTGGTCCTAGGGCCTTACATTAATAAGATTCTGGAGCGCGCATTCTGTGTCTTTTTTGCGAAGCAATCTACGGGTTCTTTCTTATCTAAAGCAAGAAAAAAAGCAAAGTCTTGCTATCAGTGGAGCCAATATTATCTTAGCAATCATTGCTATCGCGGAGCCTGTTTTATTTGGGCGGGTGATTGATGCTATTGCAGCCAAAGCGAATATTATTACCACTTTAGCATGGTGGGTAGGCTTTGGGCTTTTTAATATTTTGGCTTACGTCTTGGTAGCACGCGGTGCAGACCGCCTAGCTCATCGCTGTCGGCTTAGCGTTTTGACTGATGCCTTTGAACGCCTCATACAGATGCCCCTCAGCTGGCATCACAAACATGGTACATCACAAATTTTACATACGCTTTTACGCGCTTGTGACACCATGCCTACTATGTGGCTAGAATTTATGCGACAACATTTAGCAACCATGGTTGCGTTGCTTATCCTCATTCCCACCGCTTTCGCTATGGAATGGCGACTTTCTATTGTTTTGCTTACCCTTGGTTTTATTTACATCTTGATTGCTCACATGATCATGCAAAGAACCAAAGATGGGCAAACTGCAGTCGAAACGCACCACCACTGTGTATTTGACCACATTAACGATTCTATCTCGAATATTGCAGTGGTTCAAAGCTATAATAGGATTGAAGCTGAAACCAATGCCTTGCGTCGTTACGCAACAGATCTTCTCAGAGCCCAAAACCCTGTTCTCAATTGGTGGGCCTTAGCGAGTGGTCTTAACCGAATGGCTTCAACCATTTCAATGATGGTAGTTTTACTCTTAGGGGCCTTTTTGGTAGCCAAAGGTGAAATACGCGTAGGCCAAGTAGTAGCCTTTATTGGCTTTGCACAATTATTAATTGGACGTCTTGACCAATTGAGTGGCTTTATCCACATGGCTGCTTCCTCTCACGCTAAGCTTGAACAATTTTTTACCCTCTATGACGAAACAAAAAATACTGAAAAAGATGCCTCGCTCCCCGCATTAGGTTCAGTAAAAGGCGCAGTTCGTTTTGACCATGTAAGTTATGAATTCTCGACCTCCAGCCAAGGCGTCTATGATATTTCTTTCACCATTAATCCTGGACAAACGGTTGCTATTGTAGGCCCTACAGGAGCAGGAAAAACCACGCTTATCAACCTTTTGCAAAGAGTTTTTGATCCCCATACAGGCCGCATTGAGATTGATGGACAAGATATCCGCAATGTTAATCGCACCTCATTACGCCAAACATTAGCGACTGTCTTCCAAGAAGCCGGCCTCTTTAACCGCACAATCCGTGAAAATATTGCTATTGGAAACCCAAAATCTGGTGATGAAGAACTTTATAGTGCCGCACAAATGGCTGCAGCCCACGACTTTATCCTTGCTAAAAGCCAACATTACAACACACATATTGGTGAACGCGGCGATAAACTCTCTGGAGGTGAGCGCCAGCGTCTTGCCATTGCCCGAGCCATTTTAAAAAATGCCCCTATCCTTATCTTAGATGAGGCGACAAGCGCTTTAGATGTGGAAACCGAATTGCGCGTAAAAGATTCCCTTAAAAAAATCAGCTCTGATCGAACAACCATCATCATCGCTCACCGGCTTTCTACTATCCGCCACGCTGATATGATTTTATTCATGGAAAAAGGACGCCTTGTCGAACAAGGCGCCTATCAAGAGCTAGCTACGAAAGGCGGCCGCTTTTCCGCGCTTCTTCAAGCAGGTGGCTTTATTAATGACGAAACCATAAAAGACAACAAACAAGGTAAAGTTGTTTCTTTACATGAAGCAGCAGCCTAGATCTAAACTCATAAAGCCGTTTCTCTATCTTTAAGATGAGAACGCAAAACGGCAAGCGCTGCTTCGGCCTTAGCTCCATAAGGCCCCCCTGCTTGAGCCATATCGGGACGTCCACCACCGCCCTGCCCGCCCAACGTGTTAGACAAAAGACGAACAAGATCAACAGCGCTCCACTGCGCCGTTAGATCCTCACTCACCCCCACCACAGCGCTAGCCTTATCGTCGTCTCCTACAGAGATAAAGGCTACAATCCCTGAGCCAAGTTGCTTTTTGCCTGCATCAACCAAAGATTTGAGATCCCGCGGCGGGACACCGCTTACAATACGACCCGTAAATGAAATTGTATTAATCGTTTCAACCATTTGGATCGGGCTCTTTATGCCATCGACTTGTAAAGCCAATTTTTTACGCAAATCAATTAACTCTTTTTCCAAACGACGACGCTCATCCAAAAGACTGCGCAAACGGGATTGGATGTTTTGAGGCGTGATCTTCAGAAGTTGGCTGATCTCTATCACTTGTTGATCTTGTGCAACGAGATAATCATAAGCAGCTTGCCCTGTCAAAGCTTCAATTCGGCGCACACCTGAAGCCACAGCGCTTTCGCTAATAAAGCGCAAAATACCAATATCACCCGTTCGCCGTACATGGATGCCTCCACATAATTCCACAGACCAAGGACGAAGCCCTGTGCTTTTCTCTTGATCTCCTGCGGCCTCACCCATAGAAACAACTCGCACTTCGTCGCCATATTTTTCGCCGAACAAAGCCATTGCTCCTATCGCAATCGCTTCATCCGCAGCCATGAGACGCGTTTTTACTGCGCTGTTCTGCCTGATCATATGATTAACCAAAGCTTCAACCTGTTCTAACTCTTTAGCACTCATCGCTTGAGGATGTGAGAAGTCAAAACGCAACCGCTCCGCAGAAACAAGCGAACCTTTTTGCACCACGTGATCACCCAATACATGTCGCAAAGCCTTATGGAGTAGATGAGTTGCTGAATGATTAGCGCGGATTTTACGGCGACGCGCCCCGTCCACCTGCAAATGGACGGCATCCCCCAACTTTAACTGACCGCTTTTCAAAACACCATTATGAACAATAACACCATCGGCCTTTTTTTGCGTATCAAGCACCTCAAAAAGACTATCTGCCACCGTTATCAATCCGGTGTCACCAATTTGCCCGCCTGATTCTGCATAAAATGGCGTTTGATTGACAACAAGTCCCGCCTCTTGACCTTGATAGAGCTTATCAACCTCTTTCCCTTCTTGGATAAAAGCGATAACTACTCCCTCAGCCTGCTCTGTATCATAGCCCAAAAATTCGCTTAGCCCTGCTTTATCCCGCAAGTCCAACCAAAGACTTTCCGTTATAGCTTCGCCTGATCCTGCCCAATGCGCACGCGCTTCAGCTTTTTGTTTTGCCATTGCGACATCAAAACCGGCCACATCAACACTGATATCACGGCGGCGTAGAGCATCTTGGGTAAGATCTAAAGGAAAACCATACGTATCATAAAGTTTAAACGCCACCTGACCAGTAAGCTGATCTCCCTTTTTGAGATTTGCTGTTGCCTCATTCAAAAGTAAAAGGCCACGATCAAGCGTTTTACGAAAACGCACTTCTTCAAGCTTTAATGTTTCTGAAATCAATGCTTGAGCACGAACTAACTCTGGATAAGCCTCGCCCATTTCGCGCACAAGAGGGGGTAGTAATCGCCATAAAAGTGGTTCTTTTACACCTAGTAAACCAGCATGACGCATCGCCCGCCGCATAATACGACGCAAGACATAACCTCGCCCTTCATTAGAAGGCAAAACCCCATCAGAAATCAAAAAAGCAGAAGAACGCAAGTGATCGGCTATCACCCTATGGCTTGCCATAAACTCACCCACTGCTTTCACGCCCGTTGCTTCTTCTGAAGCAGCAATAAGCGTGCGAAAAAGGTCAATATCATAATTATCATGCACACCTTGCAAAACAGCGGTAAGACGTTCAAGACCCATGCCCGTATCAATGGAAGGGCATGGCAAATCTATCCGATCCTCGCTATTTACCTGCTCATATTGCATGAAAACAAGGTTCCAAATTTCAATGAAACGGTCGCCATCTTCATCTTTGCTACCAGGAGGGCCGCCCCAAACGCCCTCGCCATGATCGAAAAAAATTTCCGAACACGGCCCGCAAGGCCCCGTATCACCCATTTCCCAAAAATTATCACTACTGGCGATGCGAATAATTTTGTCATCCGGCAAACCCGCAATCTTACGCCATAAATTCGCCGCCACTTCATCTGTATGATAAACCGTCACCAATAATTTTTCACGAGGTATATCAAACTCTTTAGTGAGTAAATTCCAAGCGAGGCTTATTGCTTCTTCTTTAAAATAATCTCCAAAAGAAAAATTGCCAAGCATCTCAAAAAAGGTCAAATGGCGTGCTGTGTAACCCACATTATCAAGATCATTATGCTTGCCACCCGCACGCACGCAACGTTGCGCTGTAACAGCGCGCTTATAAGGCCGCTGTTCTGCTCCAGTAAAAACATTCTTAAACTGCACCATACCAGCAGCAGTAAACATAAGCGTCGGGTCGTTACGTGGAACAAGCGGGCTTGAAGCCACAACCTCATGGCCGTTTTTTTGAAAATAATTAAGAAAGGCGGAACGGATCTCGTTTACGCTATGCATCGCTACACTCATTTGCAACCACACTTAGGCCCGCCCTTCGCGCCTTTTAATATAAGCGCGCTAAGCGGCTGTGGGCTTTGATTCTAAAACTATCCACCTTTTAAAGCAATCCAACAAGTGTGGGAATAGCTTTCTTAAACAAAGATCTACTTTCTAAAATGCTTTACTCCCCCACCTCTGCCTCAATGCCACGCAAATGACGAGCATAGCCAACAAAATAAATAAAAGCACCGCCAAGACAATAGGTAAGAATAATAAGTGCTACATAATGTGGTTCATGCCCAGTAAGGGTACCAATAACAAAGGTAGCAAACGCCGCTGCGCCTAATTGTAAAGCTCCCATAACCCCCGAGGCCGTGCCTGAAGCATGACTATGCGCAGCAATAGCCGATGCTGTACCCAGTGGCATTAAAAAACCATTACCAAAAGTGACAATAGAAATAGATAGAATACTGGTAAGAAGCGCAAAAGGGCTAAAAAACATCTGTAACATAAAGATAACGCCACCTACAGAGGTAAAGGCGTAACCGATAGCAAGTGTGCCCTCAATACCACGCAGGCGTGAAACCCTCTTCGCTACAAGATTACCAGAGATATAAGCGGCTGATAAAGTAACATAAGTATAGCCGATATAAAAATCAGGCAATCCTAAACGAGTTAATAAAAACGGTGACTCAACCAAATAAGAAAAATATACTCCATAAGCAAAACAAGGAATAAGGGAATAAAACAAAAATTTGCGATTACATAAAACAGCAATCGTTCCCTCAATTGTGCTAAAAAAACCTCGCCCCATACGTTTTGATGCAGGCAAAGTTTCTTTTAGAGTAGTAAAGCATAGAGTTAGAGTAAGAAGAATAAATAAGGTGAGAAAAACAAAACAGGCTTGCCAACCAAAATAATGGCTTAATGTACCTCCAATTATGGGTGCAATAGCCGGCGACATACCAACAAAAGGAAAGATAACCAAATATAATTGCCCAGCTTGTTTTTTCTCTAAAACATCATTTATGATAGCCCGGCTAATAGTAAGACCTGCGCAAGAACCCACCCCCTGCACAAGGCGCAAAAAAAGCAACTGATTGATATGAGTCGTATAAATAACCGCAACAGTTGAAAATAACCAAATAAACAGCCCCACCAGCAAGATGTTCTTGCGACCAAAGCGATCGCTGAGCGGGCCGTAAATCAATTGCGAGAAAGAAAGCCCTAACATAAAGACAGCAATTGCTTTTTGAATTTCGTCTTCCTTTACATGATAAAAACCGGCCATTGTATCAAGGGCCGGCAAAAATATATCTGTAGAGACTAAAGCGCCTGTTGATAGGCAAATAATTAGCACAATAAAACTGCGGGATAATGTTTTATCCATAGAGGGCCCCGATTCTAGAAAAAGAAAAAATGCTAAAGCCTAAAATATGGCTTTAAAAAGGAATTTCATCGTTTAAATCTTGGGAGGAATCACCGCCCCTATTGGATTTGCCCCCATTAGATTGATTATAAACGCTCTGATTAGCATTATAACTATCAAAGGGAGCAGTAGCATGGCCACGGTCGTCATTATTCTGTCGGTTATCGACACCCCCACGACCATAAGCTTCGCCGCCACCCGCGTTACGACTATCCAACATATGCAATTCGCCACGAAATTTTTGCAAGACAATCTCAGTTGTATAGCGATCTGCTCCTGTTTGATCTTGCCATTTACGGGTTTGTAATTGCCCTTCTATATAAAGCTTCGCCCCCTTTTTAACATATTGCTCTACTACTTTGACCAAATTTTCATTAAAAATAACCACTGAATGCCATTCGGTTCTATCCCGTCGTTCTCCAGTGTTACGATCACGCCATGTCTCGCTTGTGGCAATGCGCAAATTGGCGACGCTATCACCTGAGCCCATACGTCGAATCTCAGGATCCGCCCCCACGTTGCCGATTAACATTACTTTATTTAGGCTACCTGCCATTTTAAACTCCGCTCCAACACCTTACCTCGCCGTAATAATCACATGAGGCACACCAAATTCTTCCCCTATTCTAACATAAAAATAATACAAGAGAGTATTAAAAAAAACCATCCACAGACTTCTCTGCAAAAAAGAAAAAAATCAAGGATTGCAATTTTTATAGGCCTCCCCTATTTATAGCAGAAGTTCAATTTTTGTTCTATATTTAAGGCTTTCCATGTCGGAAAAAAAATACATCTCTATACGTGGCGCACGAGAACATAATCTTAAAAACATCAATCTCGATCTACCGCGGGATAAACTTATTGTTATCACGGGCCTTTCTGGATCTGGAAAATCATCTCTTGCCTTTGATACAATTTATGCAGAGGGACAGAGACGATATGTAGAAAGCCTTTCTGCCTATGCGCGGCAATTTTTGGAAATGATGCAAAAGCCTGATATTGACCGAATTGACGGGCTTTCGCCGGCCATTTCTATTGAACAAAAGACCACCAGCAAAAACCCGCGTTCAACCGTGGGAACAGTGACAGAAATCCATGATTATATGCGTTTATTATTTGCGCGGGTAGGCACTCCCTATTCGCCTGCGACGGGTTTACCAATTGAAAGCCAAACGGTGAGTCAAATGGTAGACCGTATTCATGATTTAGAGGAAGGTACACGCATTTATATTCTAGCCCCCCTTATCCGTGGACGCAAAGGCGAATATAAAAAGGAATTAGCAGAATTACAAAAAAAGGGCTTCCAACGCGTAAAAATTGATGGGGTCTTTTGCGACATTAGCAACGCACCAACGCTTAATAAGAAATATAAACACGATATTGATGTTGTAATTGATCGTTTAGTCGTACAAGACGACATTGCAAGCCGGCTTGCTGATAGTTTAGAAACAGCGCTTAAATTAAGCGATGGCTTAGCCATTGCCGAATTAGCAGATAAACCCCTTACAGCAAAAATGGATGGACGAGCCAATAAATCAAAAAACGAAACCCATGAACGCTTACTTTTTTCAGAAAAATTTGCCTGTCCCGTGTCGGGTTTTACAATTTCAGAAATTGAACCAAGGCTTTTTTCCTTTAATAATCCTTTTGGAGCCTGTCCCACTTGCGATGGTTTGGGTAACCAATTAGCAATTGACCCGCAAACTTTAATCGCTCCTGAGGCTATCCCCCTTAAAAGCGGAGCTATCCTGCCTTGGGCGAAATCCTCTGCCCCTTATTATATGCAACTATTAGAATCTCTAGGTAAAGCTTATGGATTTCATTTGAATAATACATGGAAGGACCTTACGCCAGAAGCGCAAAAGGCTATTCTATATGGAACAGAAGAAAAGCCCATTCCCTTTACCTATTATAATGGCAACCGTAGTATACAATCAACTAAGCCTTATGAAGGGCTGGTCGCTTATCTTGAGCGCATTTGGCGGGAAACAGATTCGGCATGGCGGCGCGAGGAAATTGAACGCTATATGACCGCCCGCCCCTGCCCTGCTTGCCATGGCTATCGCTTAAAGCCGGAAGCTCTAGCAGTTAAAATTGATAAGTTACATATCGGCCAAGTTTCTGAAATGTCTATTGCCAAAGCAGACCAATGGTTTAGCCATTTGGAGGAAACCTTCGCCCAAAAACAGCGTGATATTGCAGCTCGTATCTTGAAAGAAATCCGCGAGCGATTAAAGTTTCTCAATGATGTAGGACTCGAATATCTCACTCTAGCGCGTAATTCTGGCACTCTTTCGGGTGGAGAAAGTCAACGAATCCGCCTCGCCTCACAGATTGGCTCTGGACTTACTGGAGTGCTTTATGTACTGGACGAGCCTTCCATCGGCCTCCATCAACGCGATAATGCCCGCTTGCTTGAAACCTTGCATCATCTACGTGACCTCGGCAATACAGTCATAGTTGTGGAACATGATGAAGATGCCATTCTAACCGCCGATTATGTAGTAGATATTGGACCAGCCGCTGGTATCCATGGTGGAGAAGTAATGGCTCAAGGCACACCGCGCGATATTATCAACCACCCCCATTCTTTAACAGGGCAATATTTATCAGGCAAAAGAGCCATTAAGGTTCCTAGTAATCGCCGCCCTATCTTAGCTGACAAGCAACTAAAGGTGATTAAAGCGCGGGGCAATAATCTAAAAAATGTAAGCACGCATATCCCTCTTGGTACTTTTACTTGCGTCACCGGTGTTTCAGGCGGCGGAAAATCAACCTTTTTGATCGAAACTGTCTTTAAAGCTGCATCTCGCCAATTAATGGGCAGCCGCGAACACCCCGCCGATTATGAGAGGATTGAAGGACTAGAGCATCTTGATAAGGTTATTGATATTGATCAATCGCCCATCGGACGTACGCCGCGTTCTAACCCTGCAACTTACACAGGCGCCTTTACTCCCATACGCGAATGGTTCGCTGGTCTACCCGAAGCAAAAACACGCGGCTATCTACCAGGACGCTTTTCATTTAATGTAAAAGGTGGTCGATGCGAAGCTTGTCAAGGCGATGGGGTTATTAAAATTGAAATGCACTTTTTACCCGATGTTTATGTAACATGCGATGTCTGCCAAGGTAAGCGTTATAATCGTGAAACCTTAGAAGTCAAATATAAAGACAAATCAATCGCCGATGTTTTAGATATGACGGTAGAAGTAGCGGCAAGCTTTTTTCACGCCGTCCCTGCTATTCGCGACAAAATGGAAACCTTAGTTAAGGTAGGGCTTGGCTATATTAAAGTTGGACAACAAGCAACCACCCTTTCAGGCGGTGAAGCCCAAAGAGTAAAATTGGCAAAGGAATTATCACGCCGCGCCACAGGCCGCACCCTTTACATTCTCGATGAACCAACCACAGGGTTGCATTTCCATGATGTGAACAAATTATTAGAAGTTCTGCATGAGCTCGTTGATCAAGGCAATAGTGTAATGGTAATTGAACATAACCTTGACGTTATAAAAACCGCCGATTGGATCATTGATTTAGGTCCAGAAGGCGGTGATGGTGGTGGTGAAATTGTAGCCGTGGGGCGGCCTGAAGATATTATCAAAGAAAAGCGTTCTTATACGGGATGCTTTCTAAACGCACCCTTAAAAGGTCGCCCAAATGCGACCAGCCAGCTAATAAAGCCTCATTTTAACCACGAAACAAAATAATGCCTCCTACCCCGCTTGACGACCAATTGTTACAAGCTTCATAATTGCCAAGACACCAAAGCGTTAACTTTAATTACAAAGTTTCAAACATTTGTAAAAATATGTTTCGTTCTTTAGACAGGCAAATGATATCATAATGCGTTAAGAAAGGGTGTAGCCTTTTCATTGATAGAATATGAGGCGAGTATGGCACGCAAAACAAAAATAAAAAAAATTGAAGTAGAGGTAGAGGAGGCCTTGAAACAAGCGCTTGACTTCGACTTTAATAGCGTTAATGCCGAGCCCGTCGCTAAACAAAAAATGCCTGTTTTAGATACCAATCCTGAACATCTAGCCGAAGAAATTGCTATAGCTGCTAAGGAACTTGCCCAGGAAAAAGTTGAAAGAATAACTTCCAACCTGCCTCAGAAAGCGGGCGCGAGTGCTGTCAACTCAAGCGTTATAAATACGCCAAAACAGGCTCCTACAGGCGGTACTGTTGAAGGCTCCCCCTCCATAAATTTGCATGCAGCTAATGATACAACCAATGATAAGGGGATTCGCCCTTCGCTCTTTCAACTACACCCCGAACAATCGGTATCACGCCTTTATTGGGGCACCACAGCGTTAAGCAGCCTATGGGCCGCAGGAGGCGCTTTTATAGCTAATCATTTGGCGCCTGCAGGCCTTAGTTCACTTACCGCTATTGGCAATTTTTTAATAACACCCACCGGATTTATGATAACCGCCGGTACCTTGGCGCCAATTCTGCTATTTTGGAGTTTTGCCCAATTGGCCAAGCGGGCTACACAATTGCAAAATATTGCCTCAATGATAACCGACGCGGCACTGCGGATCAGTGACCCTTATAGCGCCTCAAGCGAACAAATGATGGCTGTCAGCCATACAGTGCGTCAAGAGGTCGCCTTAATGAATGAAGGCATTGAGCGCACCCTTTCGCGCGCAGTAGAACTTGAGGCGCTTATGCAAGGTGAAGTACAAAACCTTCAGCGCGCTTATGCCGAAAATGAATCGCGCATCCACACTTTAATGAAAGAGCTCAACAATGAACGCGAAGCAATTTTAAACCACGCCGCGCGCGTACAATCGACGATTGTAAGTACCCAAGATCAACTTAATGAAGAATTTGGTGCTATTGCCTCTACCATTGCCAGCGATGTGGGTCATGTAGCCAAAACTCTAGCCGAAACGCTACAAAAACAGGGCGAAGAACTGATCGCCAAATTAAGCTATACGGGTAATGGCCTTACAAAAGAATTAGTAGAACGCTACAACAATACGGCTCGTGATATTGAAGGGCAAAATGAACGATTATTTGATAATCTAGAAAAGCGCTTTAGTAATTTGCGTGAAGTATTTGATAAAAACGGCAAATTATTAACGACAACTTTCCATGAAAGCGCAACAGACGCTGAATTGTTAGCCCAACAAACAGCCCAAGCCATGCGGCATGCTGCACAAAACGCGCTTGATGATTTCGACGCGCGCCTTAAGCATTTGGATGATGCTATTATTGACCGCGGCAACCAAACACTTGCCAATTTCGATGAAAAGCTTTTACGTCTTGATGATCTAAAGGAAACTTTAGCTGAGAAACTAGACGACACAACCAACAGTGCCATTGAAGCTTTTGAGAAACGCCTTGCAAAAGTAGATATAAGTTTAAGCGATCATAGCACCTCAATCATTGAATCTTTTGTAGCACGGGCTCAATCCTTAGGCGCGCATACCAAAACGCTTGATACAATGTTGGAAGCTCGCGCACTTGAAATTGATGAAACCCTGAAAGCACGCAGCCTTGATATCGCCCATAGTTTTGAGCGTAGCCAAAAAGACTTGCGTGCTAGCATTGATGAAACGGGGGTACTATTATCCGAACAAGTAGACAAGTTTAACCAATCCATTGGAGAAAGTCTAAAAGATAAATCACAAGAATTCAGCGGTGAGCTTGAAAATAGCCGCACAATGCTGGCTGAAATATTCGAAGCAGAAAAAGACAAATTCTTAGTAGCGATTAAAAATCAGATTGATGGATTGTCTGGCCATGCGGGAGAGATTGAGAATGTTTTATCGCAAAACATCTCGGCTTTTGACAACCAAACTCGCAGCCATATTTCAGGGATTGTAGAGCACACCCAAACTTTGCAATTGGCGCTAACAAAAAGCTATGAGGCAACAAAAGATATCTTAGATACACAGGCAAAAAATCTAGATACACGCGCTGATGCTTTGCGTGATTCTTTAGCGATTAACAGTTCTACTCTTAATGAAGTACTAGCAAACCAAGGGATTGAGCTTGAAAGACGTATCCAAACCATACGCAATTTGATTGAAAAAAGCGACACCCAGCTTGATGGAGCGCTGAGCGAGCACACTCACGTACTAGAAACAGCCTTTGCAAATGGCAATGGCCAAATTAAAGCCTCCATTGCTGAGCATCTGAAAGGCTTTGAAGAACACATTGCTCTTTTACACCAAAGCCTCTCACAATCAGGCGGAGCATTACTTACTAACCTAGATGGCAAAGTTGGCATACTAAACCAAACGTTTGATAACAAAATCAACACCATGAATGAGACTTTAACAATCAAAACGAATGCACTGCATGAAACGATAGAGACTCAAATTGGCGCATTAAGCACAGTCTTGGATAACAAAACCCAGGATATTGCACAACAAGGAGTTACCGTTGAAAGCCAGCTTACCCGAGCTCTTTCAAATATTGAACAAACTTTTGATCAACGTAGCGCCCACTTGGGAGCACAATGCGCACACATGGAAGATTTATTTGGCGCTTATAATGAGATAGTTGATCAATCTTTTAATAACCAAACCGCGCTTTTCGCAGAACGAAGCCAATCAATTCAAGCCATGTTGCAGGACGGTGCTGAAAAGGCACGCCGCAGTCTTGAAACATCTTCTCAGACCTTAGAAACACGTTTACAAGGCGCCGTTAGTGAAGTCTCTGCCACCTTAGAGCATGAAGTTGAAAAAGCTAATGCCCTATTAGGCGAAAAAACCCAACATCTTGTTCAATCTTTAAGTGCGCAAAGCGGTCAAGTCGCAGCTCAGATCGATGCTTCGGGGGAAGAAATTTTAGCCTCTTTTCAAGATATCCATATGCAAGCGCAAACGATCCTTGAACATACGGGTAAAGACGTGGTGCAAAGTATCACCCAAAGTGTAGAGCAAGTGGGCGAACACTTAATCAGTGCTACCGAAAATGCCGGCACTATTGTAAGTAAACAGAGTCAAGAACAAGCGGAAGTCATTCAGGCTGCTGGACAAATGGTGCAGTCCAACTTTGAAGCAAGTGTAACACAAGCAGCAGCATTTTTAAGCCAACAACAAAAGGACTGGGATACGAGTTTACAAACTTCAGTAGCAACGATAGAGCAATCACTAACTAATCGTTCTAACCTTCTGCAAGAAATAGCGCAAAATTTTGAGGCCACATTAGCTCTACAGTTAAATGAAGCAGGAACGCATTTTGAAAAAACCAGTGACAACACCATCAACAAAATGAGTAGTCAGATTAAGCAATTAAATACTCTAACCACTTATCTAGGCGATGCGGCTCAACAAACTGGCGAAAATTTTGGCACTTTGGCACAAAGTTTGGGCGAAAAAATCTATTATGCCACTCAAGAAAGTCAACAAAAAATCCAACAACAAAATGAAGACTTATTGCAAACCTTAGAAAAGCGTAATGAACAAACATTGCAAAATATGCTTGCCCTTAAAAGTGATTTCGCCAACCATATCGGGGACTTATTAAATCAAATTGAAACAACAGCACAAAGCATTCATGAAAGCGGTAGATACTTGTTTAATACAACGCGTGAAGCCGATGGGCATCTAAATGCTACTGTGCGTTCCCTTCAACAAAATGCTGAAAATCTCACCGATAATCTACAATTATCTAATCAAAAATTGCAAACCAATATCGAAGTTCTGCAACAAACCTTTCAGCATATTAGTGCCATGCATGAAGGGTTTCAGACCCATACCACAACTTTAGAGCAAGTTTTAGCTGCCATTGATACCTCTCACCAAGGATTGAGCGAAAATTTGCATAGCAAACAAGCTGCACTTGATGCGTTAAACCAAACGTTAATTGCAAAATCACACGAAATTAACGAAGCGCTTGGCTATTATGAACAGACCATTGCCTCTGCTTTGGAGCAAGGGGATGAAACAACCCGCGCTAATAGTCAAGCTATGAAAGAAAGCTTACTAGCGCTGATTAGTGAGGCGACCGAACGCTTTAGCGAAGCCACACATGCCATGCGCCAATCGGCTGATCGCTTACGTAACGATTTGGTAGAAGCTCGCCAAGAAATGGCAAATGCGTTGCAAACCTTACCCGACCAAACCCAAGCAACTACAAAAGCTATGCGTAATGCTATCAGTGACCAAATCGAAGCATTAAAACAACTGACTGGTATTGCTTCACAAAATACCATAAAACAACCAATACAAGCAGCACCTATCGCCATTGCCCCGCTTGTACCAGAAGAAGCAACCAACGCATCTGTGCGTGCACAAAAACCGAGTTGGGTTTCTGACCTTTTGGCTCGAGCCTCGCAGGCAGAAAATACACCCGAAGCAGACAACGCCTTTGTTGCCAATACACAATATCAACATTTAACGCCTCGTGCGACCCAGGCCAACGAGACCATAACCGAAACGGAAAATGATGTCTTGGTTGAACAAACAGCAGAAGAATTAAGTGGACTGGGAGCGGTCATTGCTGAAACTATTCGTCATGAATCGGCAGTAACCTTATGGAAGCGCTATCGCCGCGGGCGGGTTAATATACACATGGGCGCCCTCTACACCGAACGTGGTATACAGATTTTTGAAAAAATCCGCGCCAAATACCGCGCCGACTTAGAGTTCAAAAAATCTGTCCAGAAATATATTGCAGAATTTGAAACGATTTTGCGTGATATTGCTGAAAAAACAAATAGTAACGAAACAGTTCAAAAATATCTAACTACAGATACAGGCAAAGTTTATACTATGCTAGCCCACGCCAGTGGTCGTATTCAATAAACATTGCATATCAACGGTATAGTGGACATTTTCCCCCATTCTAGATAAATGAGCAGATTCGTAAAAAAGATCTCAGCCACCCCTTCTATTTCCGGAGAAGCCTTATATAACTCGCCCTAAATCGGTAGTGATGGCAGAAAAATGTTTCAGAATCTAATCTCATATTGTGCTTCAAATTGATATGCCCTACGCGTCCAATAGCCTCTTACTTATAAAGCGCTAGTTTCCTCGTTATCGTCCATCAACTAAGTGATGCCAATATTACCGCTAATAACCTTTTCTATCCCTTCACTTGTTAGACAACGCGTTAATTTGAGTTTGCAATGACGGTAACATTGACCTCATTTGCGAGCTTTACTATGCCACCAATATGGTTCATATGACCATGTGCCAAAGCGATTTGAGTCACATCGGCAGCACCAGCCGTTAAATCATAACCTTTGTTTTAAAGAACGACTTGCCTTACCTCTACTCGCAAAGCAGGATACCCCAAACCAAGTTAGCTTCATAATATGTCTCCTAAACTCACCTTATAGAACAGATATGGCCATTATTGATATCACGCAAACATTTGATTATCTTTCGCCCAAACAAACAATAGTAGGGCTTGATTTGGGTAGCAAAACCATTGGGATTGCCGTGTCAGATATTGGCTTGCACTTTGCCCACCCCCGCTTAGTTTTAGCGCGCACAAAATTCAGCAATGATGCCCGCAGCTTGATTAAAATCTTAAAAGAAGAAAATGTGGGCGCCATTGTCATTGGTTTACCACTTCATATGGATGGTAGTCAAAGCCCACGCGCCCAATCAACCCGTACCTTCGTGCGTAACATGGCTGCCCATACTACCCTCCCCTTCATCTTATGGGATGAGCGTCTTTCCACCGTAGCAGCAGAGCGCAATCTGATCAGTATGGATGTATCGCGCTCCAAACGCAACCAACGCATTGACGCCGCTGCCGCCGCCTTTATCCTCCAAGGAGCGCTTGACCGCTTGCATATTTTAAGACGCGATTAGGCAAGAGATTAAAACTAAACCTACCGCCCACGCCTTAAGCGGCTGGATAAAGCGCTTGTAAAATCTGCCCAGCATTGTGGCGCGCACTGAGCATTCCATAAGAGGATCGCCATTGTCCTCCCAACCGGCTTTCGATATAAGCGTTGGTGATAGATTCTATATCACAGTGGCTCAGAGCCGCCGCCGAAGCAGCATAAGCCATTTGCTCAACGAACAAACGCCCTGCTCCCCCATCGGTAGCTGCAACTTGGATTGCTGTCTTTAAAATGCCTACCGTACCAGGACCCGCGGAGCCAATATCAGCTGCAATTTTTTCTAATAATTGCTGAAACAGCCCCGGCGCTTTATGAGCCATTTGCACGATTTCGCCAACCAGATCATTACCGCCACGCCCTTTCAGCAAACGGACAGGTGCATCAAAAAACATTTGGGCCAAAAGACCGCCCTCCATAAAGCTGCTATCCCCCACCTGGGCAATAATTTCACCCAAAATAGGAACAACAAGCTGATTAATATGACAAGCAATAATCGGCGTCATAATACGAGCAAAAGCAGCCTCGCTACGATCATGAGCAGCTTTATCAAATGCCTTTGCCAGACGCATAACTAAAGCTTGCGCTCCTGCCACATCCAAAGCAATATCAGCAAAGATACGCTCCGTCAGAGACGAAAGCACATATTTTGGTGAAGATTCACGATAAAAATCCACCCCATATTGTAAAGCTGCGCGCAATACCCCAGCCGAAATAACCGCATGATCAAAACAAATCATCGTATCCATATCTTTAATCACGCGCGCTCCATCGCCCACCTGCCCCAACAGCCATCCATGACTGTTAAAAAATGTAACCTGCCCTTCAGCTACAGAGCGTTCGCCCGCGCGATCAATTAAATGCTCTACCCTTATCATTCCGTTCATCGCCCCGCTTTCCTGAAAACGCGGCACAAGGAAACAGCTCAGATACCCATCTACGTCAGCACTAACGAAATAGCCATCGGCCATGGGCTGAATAATATTCGTCTTACTAGCATTGATACGATAAAGGTCGCGATTGGTGGTATCATCATAAGAAATCTTATGAGCGCTAGCGGCCTTTACTAAAGGACGACTTTGCTCTTCCACATCAGTAAAAGCACAAGCTAAAGAGCCTGCTTTCTTTTGTAAAGCCGGCCGCGAGGAAAAGTCATATTGACGCGAAAGCAAAATATTTTGCCAATTGTGAAAAAGGTCTGCCTCACCTAGCAATACAGCTGAAGCCGCACTCAACGTAGTAATTTCATTCAAATGGCCCGTTTCTAAACCGGCTATCAAAGCCAAACGTACCGCCCGCGCCTGATAGCGACAACCATTTTCTGCTCCCGACTCCTCCCACAAAGAAGATGCAAGCCCTACTTGGCGCGAACGCCTTTGTAAAGCATGATAAGAGGGATGTTGCTCTAATTGTTCTACAAAACCGCCTCGCTCCCACTCGCGACGCAAACGGGGCCGATAGCAATTAGCAAGACGAGACAAATCACGCCCCTCACGGCTAGCAACAAATCCCCCTACATCTTCAAAGCCAGCAAGCAGTCCAGAAGGTAGCTGCGCTGCAAGACGAAATAACAACACATCACTCAAAAAGGCATTTTTTCGTGTCGTATGGGGGGGCATTAAATTACTCACAGGCTCTATCCAATATTCGAATCATCTAGAGCAGTTTTATAACAATTTGCCTTCCACGCAATGCACTTTGCGCATAAATTTGAAGCACCTTCCATAAAAGCGGCCACCCATACGCTCATTCCAGAATATTTACGCCCCTACAAATTACAAAAAATATCTGTTACCATACCACAACGTCTTAATATGAGTGAAACTATGCCCCAAAATCGTGCCTACCCTCCTTTTCCTTATCGCCACCTGCTTGGAATGAAAGGACTAACCTATAGCGATCTCTCAACCCTTCTCGATCGCGCTAATGCCAATGTTTCCATTTCTCGCCAATCCTCCAAAAAAAGTGGCGCATTACGTGGCTACACGCAAATTAACCTTTTTTTCGAAGCTTCAACGCGCACTCAGTCCTCCTTTGAACTTGCTGGAAAAAGATTAGGAGCCGATGTCATGAATATGGCGGTAGGCAATTCTTCCCTTAAAAAAGGCGAAACCCTTATCGATACCGCCATGACATTAAATGCTATGCGCCCGGATATTCTGGTAATTCGGCATGCAAAAGCCGGCGCTGTAGCGCTTTTGGCACAAAAGGTCGACTGTGCGGTTATCAATGCTGGAGATGGAGCGCATGAGCACCCGACTCAAGCCCTATTAGATGCTCTGACCATTCAACGCGCCAAAGGAAGAATCGAAGGACTTACCATCGCCATTTGTGGCGATATTCTTCATTCACGCGTTGCCCGCTCTAACATTATTAGCCTCAATACTTTAGGTGCACGAGTACGGGTTATCGCCCCCTCTACCCTTTTACCTAGCGCTATCGAAAATATGGGCGTAGAAGTATATCATAAGATGGCCGATGGCCTAAAAGGGGCTGATGTGGTAATGATGCTACGCTTGCAAACAGAACGCATGGCGAACGCCTTCATCCCATCAATCCGTGAATATTATCATTATTATGGTCTAGATAAAAGCAAACTAACCTACGCCAAAGAGAATTGCATTGTCATGCATCCTGGTCCAATGAATCGTGGAGTTGAAATCGCCTCCGATATCGCTGACAGCGCCCAAAGCCTTATCCAAACCCAAGTGGAAATGGGCGTGGCTGTACGCATGGCAGTGATGGAAGCCTTGCTTGATCCTAATAACGCCGCCGCTAAAAGTCTGCAAAAGGTTCAAAGCATGTCAAGGGAAACACAGTAATGAAACCCGTTCTTTTTCAAAATGCACGTATTATTGACCCGTGCTCTCAAATTGATGAAATAGGTGCTCTTCTTATTGAAAATGGTACTATCCTCGCAGCCGGGCGCGATGCTCTGCACCAAGGCGCACCAGAAGGGACAGAGATTATTGATATAAACGGCAAAACCATCCTCCCCGGCCTTGTCGATGCACGAGTCTTTACTGGTGAGCCGGGCGAAGAACACCGTGAAACCTTGGTCACTGCAGCACAAGCTGCAGTTGCAGGAGGCGTTACCTCTTTTATACTCATGCCAGACACAAACCCTGTCATTGATAACACCGCTTTGGTAAACTTTATTTACACAACCGCCCAAGCTAGTGCGCTGGTCAATATCTATCCTACCGCCGCCATCACCCGTGGTCTTGCTGGGCAGGAAATAACAGAATTTGGGCTTTTGCAACAAGCGGGAGCCATAGCCCTAAGCGAGGGGCGTCATACCCTTGCTAGCCCGTCCCTTTTACGACGAGCCATGACCTATGCTCGCGATTTTGATCTACCCCTTATGCTTGAAACACAAGATGCTGATCTCACGGGTCAGGGGGTTATGAACGCGGGGCTTCTCGCTAGCTGGCTCGGGCTGCCTGGCATCCCGCGTGAAGCTGAAGTCATCCCCTTAGAACGCGACCTTTATCTCGCTTTAATGACAAATACCCGGTATCATGCCTCACAAGTTTCAACCGCACTCTCAGTAGCAGCACTTGCTCGCGCCAGACAAAAAAGCGATAAAATCTCCGCCGCTGTTTCCATCCACCACCTTTCGCTGAATGAAAATGATATTAATGAGTATCGTAGCTTTTTCCGCCTTACTCCTCCCTTGCGCCATGAAGACGACCGCCTTGCTATGATTGAAGCAGTCAAAAATGGAACGGTGGATATGATTGTATCCTCTCATGACCCACAAGATGTCGATGCCAAACGCTTGCCCTTTGAAGAAGCAATAGCGGGCGCAATTGGCCTTGAGACGCTACTTAGCGCCGCTCTGCGTCTTTATCATGAGGAACATTTATCCCTGCTTCAGCTAAGCAACCTGTTAAGCTACGCGCCAGCCAAAAAATTCGGCCTCAATAAAGGTACCTTACAACAAGGAGCAGATGCCGACTTTATAATTGTTGACTTAGAGGACCCTTGGATTTTAAAGTTGGATCAATTACGTTCACGTGCTAAAAATAGCTGTTTTGAAAATGCCCGTTTTTTGGGTCGTGTTCATGAAACATGGGTGGCCGGAAACCGCGTTTTCTTCCACGAAAGCGAGGTATTATGATTCTTCCCTCTTTCCATGAGCCCACACCGTGGCTTTTTCTCTTTTGCTGCTATCTCATCGGTACGATTCCCTTTGGGCTTATCTTCACATGGCTTGCCGGTATGGGAGATGTACGTGCAATCGGCTCTGGTAATATTGGAGCAACCAACGTTTTACGCACTGGCAATAAAAAGCTTGCTGCTCTCACCCTATTGGGCGATGTCCTCAAAGGAACTATAACCTTAATTTTGAGTAAAATCCTTTTTCCTCATCTAGAAATCATCAGTCTTTTGGCTGGACTTCTTGCCTTTTTGGGCCATATTTTTCCTCTTTGGTTAGGGTTTAAGGGCGGCAAAGGTGTAGCGACCTATCTGGGGGTGTGCTTAGGCCTATCTTGGCTAAGCGCTATTGCCTTCGCTCTAAGCTGGATTAGCATCGCCCTAATTACACGCTATTCCTCCCTTTCCGCCTTAATCGCTATCTTCATCGTACCCATTTTTGTTTATATTTATAGCCATAATATTCCCGCTAGTTTGACTCTAGCACTTATGGGATGCATCATCATTGTGAAGCACAAAAGCAATATTATCCGGTTATGGCAAGGGCAAGAGCCTAAAATTGGAGCTAAGAATAATGAAAAGAGAGGTCAAAACCCTCAGTGAAGAAGAGCGTCTTTGTTGGCTACAATTAGCACGGAGCGAAAACATAGGCCCCGCTACATTTTATAATCTTTTATACACTTACCATAGCGCACAAGAAGCTCTTACCCACCTTCCAGCCCTTATCCATCAGAAAAACCATAAACGGCCCATTCGTATCGCCCAGCGAGCGCATATTGAACGGGAATTAAAGGCCGCATCTGCGCTTAATATACGCTTCATCGCCCTATGCGAACCCGATTACCCCTCCCTTTTGCGCAAAATTCCCGCCCCTCCGCCTCTCTTAGCGGTTCGCGGTGATCCTACCTTATTTACCAAAACCAGCATCGGTATTGTGGGTGCACGCAATGCATCGACGGGGGGAAAGAAAATCGCCCAACACTTCGCCCATTCCCTAGGCGCAGCTGGATTTACAATTGTTTCAGGCTTTGCACGGGGCGTTGATGCCTGTGCACACCAAGCAAGCCTTACCACTGGAACAATTGCTGTAATGGCTGGTGGGGTCGACCATATTTACCCACCAGAGCATAATAGGCTTTATCAAGATATACTAGATAAAGGCGGCGTCTTCATAAGCGAAATGCCATTGGGCTGGGTTCCCCGCCATGCAGATTTCCCAAGGCGTAACCGCCTGATCGCCGGCTTGTCTTTAGGGCTTTTAGTAGTAGAAGCTGCACTACGCTCTGGTTCTCTTATCACGGCGCGCTTGGCAGGGGAAGCTGGACGCATGGTTTTCTCTATCCCCGGCTCACCACTTGATCCACGCGCCGCCGGAACCAATAATTTAATAAAAGAAGGGGGCCTCCTTGCTACAAGCCCTGACGATATCATCGAAACACTTCTGCCCCTTATTCCTACTTCTACCCCCCTTTATACTACACCAAACACGCCCCTCCCAAGCGATAGAATCAGCTTCATACGAAATGAAAAAGACCATAAAACAGTTTTAAACGCCCTTTCATCTACACCCATTGACCAAGAAACCCTCTCGCTCCGTTGTGGGATACCGCTTCATAGGCTACATCTTGCTTTAATAGAGCTTGACCTCTCAGGCCAACTTATCCGCCATCATAACGGCACCCTTTCCCGCCGCCAAACCTTTTAGCATAGCAAAACCTTCACCCCTCCGGCGGTGTTACGACGGATTCCAAAATATCGCGTCCTTCTTGTGCTACCATTTCCAAAAGTAAGGCTAAAAGAGGACTTTGGGATTGACGTGCCATTTCTTTTAATTCTTCTGACATATCAACGATATATCCAATCAACTGCAAACGATCTGCTTTCATAGCCCACTCCTAGATCCTATGCTCCGCCATATGATACTATGCGAACGATCGTTTTAAACACGCAGACATATCTCATAATGTAAAATCACCTTCGCGCTAAAAATAGCGAAACGAAAAACCAAAGCGAGAAGCCGATTGATAAAATATACACGGCTCCTCTTCTACTCATATCCGCGTATCGCTTGACCTATTTTTCACATACTATCCGCGCTTCACCTATTTTTAACTATTCGCATTCAAATAGCAGTGAACAACGTTTTACATTAATAATGTGTAGTTTCATATTTTGCAATTGCTAGTTGCATTATCGTAATTTTTTGTGATTTACCCTTGACCAAACCTTATTGTCTGTTCATGTGAAAGAAAGTCAAAATAAACTTTGGTAAGGCGCATGGATATTGTTATAGTAGAATCACCCGCGAAAGCAAAAACGATTAATATGTATTTAGGAAGCGAATATAAAGTTTTAGCTTCCTTCGGACACATACGCGACTTACCTGCTAAAGATGGTTCGGTTTTGCCAGATGAAGATTTCGCGATGAAATGGGATGTTGATAGTGCTTCATCAAAACGTCTGAGCGAAATCGTAAAAGCGCTCAAAGAAGCCGATGGTCTTATCCTCGCCACCGACCCAGATCGCGAAGGCGAGGCAATCTCTTGGCATGTCCTTGAAGTGCTAAAGCAAAAGAAATTACTCAAAGACAAAACTGTAAAACGAGTTGTTTTTAATGCCATCACCAAAAAATCCGTCCTTGATGCTATGGCCAACCCTCGTACCATTGATACGCCTTTAGTTGATGCCTATCTCGCCCGTCGTGCTTTAGATTATTTGGTCGGCTTTACACTTTCACCAGTTCTATGGCGCAAATTGCCTGGGGCTCGCTCTGCTGGGCGCGTGCAGTCCGTTGCTCTACGGATAATTTGCGACCGAGAATCAGAAATTGAACGATTTGAGCGCCAAGATTACTGGTCGCTTACAGCTCAACTCGCCACTCCCGATCAAGAAAGCTTTACAGCGCGCCTCACAAATTTTGAACACAAAAAATTAGAGAAGCTCAGTATCACAAGTGCTATAGAAGCTGAAAAAATTCATAAAATGTTGGAAGGCGCTACTTTCAAAGCTTTAAACGTTGAGGCAAAGCCTAGCAAAAGGAACCCTGCACCGCCCTTTACCACATCTACCTTACAACAAGCCGCCTCGTCTAAATTAGGATTCTCTGCTTCGCGCACTATGCAAGTCGCGCAAAGACTCTATGAAGGTATAAGCATTGGTGGTGAGACTACAGGGCTTATCACTTATATGCGTACCGATGGGGTACAGATAGCGCCCGAAGCGATAGACATGGCGCGTAACGCCATTGCGCATGCTTTTGGAAAAAATTACGTACCTGATAAACCACGCTTTTACGCCACCAAAGCCAAAAATGCGCAAGAAGCTCATGAAGCAATCCGTCCTGCTGACTTCCACCGCCATCCTGATCAGGTACGCTCCTATCTTGATAGCGATCAAGCCAAGCTTTACGACCTCATCTGGAAACGAGCAATCGCTAGCCAAATGCTCTCCGCTGAAATTGAACGTACGGTGGTAGAAATCGAAGCCCGGAACGGTACCCAAGTAGCAGGCTTGCGTGCTACAGGCTCAGTTATTCGTTTTAATGGCTTTCTAGCCGCCTATAACGATCATCATGATACTGAAAACGAAAAAAGCGATGATAAACGCTTGCCAGCCATGGAAAATGGTGACACACTGCGCAAAGAAGAAATCATCACAACCGCTCACACTACAGAGCCGCCACCGCGCTATTCTGAAGCAGCTCTTATAAAAAAGCTCGAAGAATTAAGCATAGGTAGGCCTTCAACTTATGCTTCCACTCTTACTACCTTACGTGAGCGCGACTATGTTACCCTAGATAAGCGCCAACTCATCCCCCAAGCCAAAGGCCGGGTTGTCACCGCCTTTTTAGAAAACTTCTTCAATCGCTACGTAGGATATGATTTCACTGCCGAACTAGAAGACAAACTAGACCTAATTTCCGATGGCAAACTAGCTTTCAAGGACGTCTTACGTGAATTTTGGAAAAATTTTAGCGCAGCCGTTGCCGATATTAAAGATTTACGTGTGTCTCACGTCCTTGATATATTGAACGAAACCTTAGCCCCACTTCTCTTTCCACCTCGTGAAGATAATAGTGATCCACGAAGCTGCCCGACCTGCAAAACAGGACAACTCTCGCTAAAATTAGGACGTTTTGGTGCTTTTGTTGGCTGTTCGCATTATCCAGACTGCAACTATAGCCGCCAGCTTGGCACAGAAAGTGACCAAGAAAAAACAACAGCTACAGAGCTTTTAGGCCAAGATCCTGAAACAGGCGAAGAGATAAATCGCCTAGTTGGACGCTTTGGACCCTATATTCAACGCGGCGTTGGCAAAGAAGCTAAACGTGCTTCCATCCCGCGCGATTGGCGCGACCGCCAGATAGATTTCGCAACCGCATTGAAATTATTAGCGCTACCACGCACCGTTGGTATCCATCCCGAAACAAATATGCCCATCCAAGCTGCCTTTGGTCGCTTTGGCCCCTACATTCTCCATAACGGGCAATACACAACACTGCCCAATTCTGATGCAGTATTCAACACAACACTTGACGAGGCGCTAGCTCTATTGACCAATAAGCCAGAAAAAAGCGCACGGCGTGGAATCGCCTCTTCTGTACTAGCCAATTTGGGTGAACATCCTGATGGTGGAGCCATTAGCATACGCGATGGCCGTTACGGCCCCTACGTGAATTGGGGAAAACTTAATGCCACCCTTCCTAAAGAGCGGTCGGCAGAAACCATAACACTCGCTGAAGCTTTAGACTTATTAGCAATAAAAGCTGCCAAAGCAGCACCAAAACGCAAAGTAGCGGTTAAAAAAACTGCCTCAAAAAAGACGACGACGGCAAAGAAAACAAAAACAAAGAAAACCACAGAAAAGAAGAAAGAATCATAATTTGACCTTCGACTCGCCTTCTAATACTCCCTCAACAAAACCCACAAGCGGCCACACGAAAACACAGCCAAGCCGCGAAGCAATCCTTGACTTTATTCGCAAAAATCCCGGGCAAGCAGGCAAACGAGCAATAGCTAAAGCCTTCAATTTAAAAGGAGAAAACCGCATCTGGCTCAAAGAGCTATTGCGGAGTATGACAGAGGAAGGAGCTATTACATCCGCCTCCAAAAGACTTACCCCACGAAACGATCTACCGCCCGTAGCAGTATTAGAGATCTTTCAAAGAGACAGCGAAGGAGGATTCATCGCTCGTCCAAGCGGTGAATTTTTTGATAAAGACCGAGCCCCACCTCTGATAGCTATCCGCCCGCACCATCACAATAAAGGTTCAACTTTGGGAGTGGGCAGCCGTGTTCTTGCGAAAATCTTCCGCAATAAAAAAGAAGATAAAAGTAGCATTCCTTATACAGGGCGCGTTATTCGTACCCTTCCCTCAAATGGCCTTAGCCAATTGGGACTTTTACATAGGCTTGAGGATAATAGTTGGCGACTTATCCCCATTGATCGCAAAATGGATGAAATGATTATCCTTGATGCACTTGAAAAAGGTGCCCGCGAAGGTGATCTCATCAGTGCTAGGTTAGCAAGCAGCCATCAACATGGCTTAAAGCGCGGTAAAATCTGCGATATCCTTGGCCATATTGAAAATGAAAAAAGCCTCTCAATGATCGCCATCATCAGCAAAGAGATCCCATATATTTTCCCCGATGCCGTCCTTAAAGAAGCGCAAAACGCACGCCCCGCTTCTCTTGAAGGCCGTGAGGACTGGCGGACTTTACCCTTTATCACTATTGACCCCAGCGATGCAAAAGACCACGATGACGCCGTCTACGCCACCCAAGATAAAGCTAATGACAACCACGGTGGCGCAATTGTCTATGTAGCGATTGCTGACGTAGCACATTATATAAAAACTGAAACAGAAATCGATAAAGAAGCGCGTAAACGCGGTAATTCCGTCTATTTTCCTGACCGCGTTGTTCCCATGCTACCCGAACGCATATCTAACGATTTATGCTCTTTGCGAGAAGGAGAAGATCGCCCTGCTCTTGCAGTGCGCATGGTTTTCAACCAGCTGGGTGAAAAAATTCACCACAGCTTCCACCGCGTTATGGTCCGCTCAGCTGCAAAATTATCTTATGAAGACGCACAAAAAGCCCTTAATGGCCAGCCTAGCGAAAGAGCTACCCCTTTTCTTGAAACTTCGTTAAAGCCTCTATGGGCTGCCTACGCCTTATTACAAGCAGCTCGTCAGCGCCGTCAACCGCTTGACCTTGATTTACCAGAGCGCAAAATCCTTCTTGATGAATCTGGTCGAGTACAAGATGTTGTCATCCCACCGCGGCTTGATGCCCATAAATTAATCGAAGAGTTTATGATCCAAGCCAATGTGTGTGCAGCACAAAGCTTGCGCGAAACAAAGCAAGCACTCATTTATCGTTGCCATGACGAACCTTCCCTCGCTAAGCAAGAAAGCTTGCTCGAATTTTTGCACAGCCTAAACTTACCCTCCCCTAAAGGGCAAAAGCTAACAGCTCAGCATTTTAATAGCATTTTAACAAAAGTGACTGGGACACCCCATCAAAACTTGGTTAATCAAGTCGTATTACGCACCCAATCGCAAGCGGATTATAGCCCCGATAATATTGGCCATTTTGGCCTCAATTTAGCGCATTATGCTCATTTTACCTCACCCATTCGTCGCTATGCCGACTTAATCATCCATCGTGCTTTAATCAAAGCACTTGCCTTGGGCGAAGGGGGTCTTACCTGCGAACAAGAAGCCAATTTAACAGAAATAGCCCGTGATATCTCGCAGAGTGAACGCCGCGCCATGGTGGCAGAACGAGAAACCATTGACCGACTAGTAGCTCACTATTTGGCCTCTCATATTGGCGCGCGCTTCGCAGGGCGGATAGCAGGCGTTACTAAGGCCGGCCTTTTTATAGCTGTGGATCCCATGGGCGCAGATGGATTTATTCCTATCTCAAGCCTTGGAGATGAGTATTATCACTTTGATGAAGCGCGCCATACCCTCATTGGCGAACGCACGCGTAAAGGCTTTCAATTAGGCGATAGCGTCGAAGTGCAAATTGAAAACGTCCAACCGCTCGCTGGCGCTTTACGCCTTTCTATGATTAGCCAGCCACGCGCCCTTAATATTGCTAGTCGTTCTTATCACAAAATCAAAAAATTGCACTCCACGAGAAAAAAGAGGCGGTAAAGTATAGGCTCAACTTCTAAAGCCTCGATCTTAGCTAATTATAACATTTAGAATGTCACAAATCATGCAGTGTGAAAAACTCGAAGACATCCAGAAGAAAAAAAGCAGCAAACCCGAGCTAACCAAGAAAGAAGAGCAAACCAATTGGCGTGCGCTTTTTGCCGCGATAGCAACAGTTGGCGCCGTCGGGGTGGCAGTAGGACTTGGCACCCAGCTGGTTTCTACTATTATGGTGACTCGTGGGTTTTCCAGCGCCACCATTGGTTATAGCGGGACAATTGGCGGCGTTGCCACCGTTGTGGCGGCGGGTTTTGCTTCTCCGCTCGCAAAATATTTGGGCGTTGTAACGTCTATTCTTCTTATGCTTCTCCTAGGGGGAATAAGTTTTATAGGGTTTTATTTCTTTTCTTCAATCGAAATATGGTTTCTTTTACGCTTCTTCCTTCATTTTGCGATGTCCATCCTGTTTATCCTATCAGAATTTTGGGTAAATAGTTCCGCCCCCGCTAAAAAGCGTGGGCTTATCCTCTCTATCTACGCTATTGTCTTAGGGCTTGGCTTTGCCTCCGGCCCTACGCTTTTATCCTTTGTTGGCACCATGGGTTTTTTACCCTTTGGGGTAGGTTGCACTGTCATTGCATTAGCCGCATTACCTACTGTGATAGCTTGGAAAGAAAGCCCAAAATTCAAGGAGGGCACCCATGCCAGCTTTTTACGCTATATTTTTTATGTCCCATCTTCCACTATGGCCGTCTTTATCTATGGAGCCATCCAAATGGGAGCGCTTACCCTCATTTCCCCTTTTAGCCTTGGTCTTGGCTATAGCGAGGGCGAAGCAGCTAATTTCATGGCATTTTTAGCATTAGGTAATGTGCTGCTCTTAGCGCCGATTGGACTTATTAGCGATTGGCTAGGTGATAAGCGCTATACTTTGATAGGTTGCGCTTGCCTTGGTTTGATAGGAACCCTGCTTGTCCCGTGGATCGCCTATTATAAATGGCTATTGGTTGCAGATTTATTTCTTTTGGGGGGCGTATCTGCTGGTCTTTATACCGTGGGTCTTGCTCAATTGGGAGCACGCCTGCGGGGATCAGAGCTCTCCGCCGCCAATTCTGCCTTTATCTTCTGTTATGGAATGGGTATGTTAATTGGCCCTACCATGATAGGCACCTTTATGAATCATTTCATTCCCTTTGGCTTTTCCGCTGCTATGGCTTGTTTTTTTGCCTTTTATATCCTTTTGATGATTTTTCGACTGACCCTCATCTTATTGCGCTCTTGACTTTTGGAGCGATTTCCGTAAATTCTGCATAAAATCGCCGCGTGGGCCCTTTAGCCCTTTACGGAAATTTCTTGCATAATTAGGAACCCATCATGGCCAAGGCAGCAACGATCAAAATCAAACTCTTATCCACCGCGGATACTGGATTTTTCTATGTCACAGAAAAAAACAGCCGGACGATGACCGAAAAAATGACGAAACGCAAGTATGACCCCGTGGTTCGGAAACATGTCGAGTTCAAAGAAACAAAAATTAAATAATATCTTCATTTTATAAGCCCTATTCCGCTTGGAATAAGTATTGTAAACAAAGCCTCAGCACCCCGCGTGTTGGGGCTTTGTGTTCCTAGGCGGCTTGATATTTCCTTGTAAAATAACCCTATGCTTTTCTATAAATAAGACATAATATATATCAAAATTATAGATGAAAGACCGCGAGTTTCAGATGTCACACCATCAAAAATATGACTTATTCCCCCTAGGCCCAGATAGAACGACTTATAAGAAGCTTGATACTGATCCTATTGAACGCGATATTTATCGCGGGGAAGAGATCCTCTTTATAAAAAGAGAATCCCTCACTCTTTTAGCAGATACCGCCTTTGCCGATATCAACCATCTATTACGCTCAGGCCATTTACAACAATTAGCTAACATTTTGGATGACCCTGAAGCTACCGATAATGACAAATTCGTTGCCTATGATCTCTTAAAAAACGCCAATATCGCCGCCGGCGGTATCCTCCCCATGTGTCAAGATACAGGCACTGCCATTATTATGGGAAAAAAAGGTCGCCGCATTTGGACCGATGGGTCAGACGCTGATGCCTTAGCCCGAGGGGTGTTGAATGCTTATGAGCGTAAAAATTTGCGCTATTCGCAATTAGCGCCGCTTTCTATGTTTGAAGAACAAAACACCTGTAGCAATCTACCCGCCCAGATTGAACTCTATGCCGAAGGTGAAGACAGCTATAAATTCCTATTTCTTGCTAAAGGAGGAGGATCTGCCAATAAATCCTTTCTCTATCAAGGCACACCTTCACTTTTAACCCATGACCGCTTGCTTGACTTTTTAAAAGATAAAATTCTTTCCTTAGGAACAGCCGCCTGTCCGCCTTACCATTTAGCAATTGTAATTGGCGGCACCTCAGCGGAAATGAATTTAAAAACAGTGAAACTGGCTTCTGCCCGCTATCTTGATGAACTACCCACATCAGGGAGCCTTAGTGGCCATGCTTTCCGCGATCTCCCTATGGAATCAGAAATCCACAAACTCACCCAACAACTAGGCGTAGGGGCGCAATTTGGCGGGAAATACTTTTGCCATGATGTTCGTGTCATCCGCCTACCGCGCCATGGCGCTTCTCTTCCCATTGGGATTGGCGTCTCCTGTTCAGCTGATCGCCAAGCACTGGGCAAAATTACCCGCGACGGAGTATTTCTTGAGCAATTAGAAACCAACCCCGCCCGCTACCTGCCAGAAGTCAACGAAGGTGCGTTGAGTAGCCATGTGGTGAAAGTTGACCTTAATCAACCGATGGCAACAATTTTGCAAGAACTATCCAAACACCCCATTAAAACACAGCTTTCGCTTACGGGCGAAATTATCGTAGCGCGCGATATAGCCCATGCAAAAATTCGCGAACGCCTTGAGCAAGGCGGATCTATGCCTGAATATTTCAAAAAACACCCCATTTATTATGCCGGGCCTGCAAAAACCCCAACAGGCTATGCTTCAGGTTCTTTCGGCCCTACAACAGCTGGGCGGATGGATACCTTTGTTGACCAATTTCAGTCCTTTGGTGGCTCTATGATTATGCTTGCTAAGGGCAACCGCTCCAAAGCGGTCCGCGATGCTTGCGCCCGCCACGGCGGGTTTTATCTTGGTTCCATTGGCGGTGCAGCAGCACGACTTGCGCAAGATTGCATTAAAACAGTAGAATTGGTAGAATATCCCGAACTAGGCATGGAGGCCATATGGAAAATCCAAGTAGTAGATTTTCCTGCCTTTATCGTGATTGATAATAAGGGCAATGACTTTTTCAAAGAATTCAACCTAGGCTAGGATATTTTTCTCCACAGTCCAGAGATCAAAACCCATGCGCATGCCTCTAAAATTTTTACAGCTTCTGTATCGCTTGCGCCCCCGTGGCAAAAGACAAAACGGCTACATGCCTTCATCACAAGAAGTTGCCCTTTATGGAGCCTTTATTGCCCTAGCCATTCTGGGAACAGCGCTTTATGAATGGTATAATTATAAAGCTCCATCAACGCACAATTCTTTTCCTCAAACGCTCATAGGCAAACCTTATATCACCGATGGCGATTCCATCACTCTTGATCGCCAAAAGATTCGCCTTTTGGGGATTGATGCACCTGAATTGCACCAGATGTGCCAAGATAATAAAGGCAATGACCACCCCTGTGGCCTTTGGGCCAAAGAATACCTTGTTAAACTTATAAACAACCAAATCGTGACTTGTACAAGCATCAAGCGCGATAAGTACCGGCGCCTTCTAGCTACCTGCCAAACCAATAGCATTGCAGATCTCAACCGTGAGATGATCCGTGCTGGTTTTGCAGTGAGTTACTATTCTTACAAAACAGAAGAAAAAGAAGCACGGCAACAAAAACGTGGCATATGGCGTTTGCACTTTGAAACGCCTCAAGATTGGCGCAAAAAGCACCGTTGGGCTCCAAAAGTCAATAAGGATAAACCGAACAAGGATGACCAAAAGTCCCAATCCAGATAAAGCCATAGCCTTTCTCAGCCAAAGGATTAAAACCTGCCGTCTTTGCCGCGATAACCCTCAATATTTTCCAGCTTTACCGCATGAACCGCGCCCAGTCGCCATTTTGTCGCCGCACGCAAAAATTGCCATTGCTGGGCAAGCACCAGGCCTTAAAGTGCACCAAACAGGCCGCCCTTTCTATGACCGTTCGGGGCAAAGATTGCGTGATTGGCTAGGAGTAGATGAAGTAAGCTTTTATAATCCTAATTATTTTGCCATCATTCCTATGGGTTTCTGCTTTCCTGGCTACGATACCCGAAAAAGTGATCGGCCACCGCGCCGCGAATGTCGTGAGACATGGCATGAACAAGTCTTTTCTCATATGCCTCAAATTGAATGGGTAATTGCGGTGGGCGGTTTCGCGCAAAATTGGCATATACCTGATATCCCATATCCGACATTAACAGAGCGCGTTTACCACTGGCGCGAACTAAGCAAAAAACGTCAAAAACGCGGCTATTTTGTACTTCCCCTTCCCCACCCTTCATGGCGCAATAACGTCTGGATCAAAAAAAATCCATGGTTTGAGAAAGATCTCGTCCCTCACTTACGCGCCATTATTGCCGAATTTATCCCCCGATAATATTGCCATAGATTTCTTCTATAAATTGTGCTCTATTGTTAGAAAAGGAAGTAATAATGGATCGGTTAGACCGCAAAATTTTACGCCTCTTACAAGAGGATGCTACCCTTTCCGTAGCTGATATCGCTGCAAAAGTAGGCCTATCCACCACGCCTTGCTGGCGGCGCATCCAAAAGTTAGAAGAAGATGGCGTGATCAAACAGCGGGTAGCTGTTTTAGCGCCAGAAAAAATCAATGCAAATGTTACGGTTTTCGTTGCTATTCGTGTTGGCTCTCACAATCACGAATGGCTAAAACGCTTTTCCGAAGTCGTTCAAAAATTCCCTGAAGTTATAGAGTTCTACCGCATGAGTGGCGACATAGATTACCTGTTGCGGGTTGTTGTCCCCGATATCGCCACCTATGACCATTTCTACAAAAGATTAATCAACAAAATTGATATCCGCGATGTGTCCTCTTCATTTGCAATGGAACAGATCAAATATACAACTCAGCTACCACTAGATTACATCCCCATCGATAAAGATAATCAACGCACCTCTATGCCATCGCATCCCGATTAACGGCGCAAAATTTCAAGACATCTCTAGTCTTCCTTACCAAGCGTATCCTCTGTGCCTTCACCACACCTTAAAGAGACTTTGATAAATAAAGCGCTTTCACACTGTAATTTCTGCTTCAGAAAAGGTTGCAGTTTGGGCGTGCGTTAAAACAGCGGCCTTCACAAGCCCAGCAGCTAGAGCTGCACCGCTTCCCTCACCCAAACGTATGTCCAAATCAAAAAGCGGTTTTTTATTAATTTTTTCCAATAAAAGGCGGTGAGCAGCCTCAGCTGAAACATGGCTAACCAAGCAATGATCTAGCGCCTGCGGACAAACTTTATAAAGCACGGCTGCAGCAGCCGTTGCCACAAATCCATCCAAAAGAGTAGGAATTTTTTCCATGCGCGCCGCGAGAATAGCCCCGATAATTGCAACAATTTCGCGCCCTCCAAGCCGACGCACCATTTCAAATGGATCACTCAAATAATCCCCATGCAAATCCATCGCCTTTTTAACTGCTACCACTTCACGCTCATGATGCGCCTCAGCAGAACCTGCCCATATTTCTGCTTCCCCACCAAAAAGCGCCATGCACAGCGCCGAAGCAATAATTCTATTGCCACTACCCATTTCGCCCAAACACAAAAGATCCACCCCGCCCGCAATGCACTCCATACCAAAAGCCATAGTCGTAGCGGCACTGCGCTCGTCCATCGCAGCGTCTTTGGTAATGCTTTCTGTAGGATAATCAAGCGCTAGGTCGAAAACTTTAAGCCCTAAATCATAAGCCACACAAAGCTGATTAATAACAGCTCCGCCTTTAGCAACGTTTTCCACCAGCTTTTGAGTCATACTGGGTGAAAACGGCGTAACTACCTCTTCCGCCACTCCATGATTACCAGCAAAGATAGCTACAAGCGGTCTTGTTACAAGCGGCTTTTCCCCGCCTCGCCAACCGGCATACCATACCGCAATATCCTCAAGGCGCCCTAAAGAACCTTTTGGTTTAGTCAATTCGTTTTGGCGTTTACGCGCCAAAGTCATAGCAAATTCATCAGCAACAGGCATTTGATTTAAAAGGGCACGAAAATCGTCTAAAGGGCGCTCAGGCATAAAATTTCCTATCTCATTTCAGTACATCAATTAATTATTTTATCTATAGAATATTTAAGGCATTTTACCATGGATGCTATTTTTCTAAAAAATCATCTTATCGTCATAAAGGTTGCATTGACATTCAGTCTTATTAGCCTTTACACATAAATATTCCACAAAATTCAGCCATTCAATTGCTCTTGAGCCTCTGTATTCAATGCTAAAACCTCTGCATAAGCCATACGCAATAAATCTGGGGTCGCCGCAGAGCTGATTGCCCCATTCGAAAGCAACTGTCGCCAACGGCGCGCACCAATGCGGCCATAAAAAAATCCAATCATCGGCCGTAGCACAGAAGAAAGTTTTCCCCCCGTCGCACAATGGCGCTGCGCATACTCAGTCATAGCTTCAATGATTTCACCATCACAACAGAACGCGTCTTCCTCCCCATAAAGGACTTGATCCACCATGCGAAGCATTGCAGGCTCATGATAAGCCGCCCGCCCCACCATAACTGCATCGCAATATTGCAAATGATTCTTTGCCTCAGATATATTTTTGACCCCACCATTCATACCAATAAATTTTTGTTGATTCCGTGCTTTTAAACGGTAAACCCGCTCATAATTAAGGGGCGGGATATCGCGATTTTCTTTAGGACTCAATCCCTTCAACCATGCTTTGCGAGCATGCACCCATAAGCCATCACACCCAGCCTTCCAAACAAGGTCAGCCAAGCAATCAAGAGCTTCTTCTTCATCTTGTTCATCCACCCCGATTCTACACTTAACAGTGATAGGTAGAGAAATAGCCTGCTTCATCGCCGCCACCGCACGTGCCACCACTTCCGGTGTGCGCAACAAACAAGCTCCAAAAGCACCTGATTGAACCCTATCAGATGGGCACCCCACATTAAGGTTGATCTCATCATAACCAAAATCAACAGCAATCTTTGCCGCTTGTGCTAATTTTTGTGGGTCACTTCCTCCCAATTGTAAAGCAAGAGGCCGCTCAACAGCATCAAAGCTTAATAAGGCCTCACGTCGCCCGTGAATAACGGCGTCAGCCACCACCATTTCTGTGTAAAGTAAGGCTCGCCGCGTAAGAAGACGGTGAAAAAATCGACAATGTCGATCTGTCCAATCAAGCATCGGGGCTATAGCAAATTTTATTGAAAAGGGGGGACGGTAGAGTGACATATCTTTTCTTTGCCAAAAAGCACGCGATACCGCAAGCCCCCACTTTTATGTATAGATCTTAAAAGATAATACGAAAGCCGCGTCTCATAGAGATTCACTAAATCTCTTCATCCATAGCCTCCCATTCACGCGCACGCTCCACAGCCTTTTTCCAACCCTTATAACGGCGCTGTTGCTTTTCAACATCCTCTGAAGGCACAAAGGTCTGTTCAATCTTTGATACTTGGCGCAACGCATCTAAACTAGGCCAAAAGCCCACCGCAAGGCCCGCAAGATAGGCCGCACCAAAGGCTGTAACCTCTAAAACTTGTGGCCTTTCAACAGGCTTTTGCAAAATATCAGCCTGGAACTGCATCAAGAAATCATTAACCACCGCTCCACCGTCCACACGCAGAGTTTTAAGATCAGTGCCCGCATCTTTAAGCATAGCATCAAGAATATCTTTTGATTGATAAGCAATCGCCTCTAGAGTAGCACGGATGATATGGTTACGGTTGATACCGCGTGTCAAACCAAAAATCGCCCCGCGCGCAAATGGATCCCAATAAGGAGCGCCTAAGCCCGTAAAGGCAGGAACAACATAAACCCCGTTAGATGTTCCTACTTTTTGAGCAAAATATTGCGAATCCTCTGAATCAGTAAATAATTTCAACTCATCACGCAACCACTGAATAGCCGCCCCCGCCACAAACACAGACCCCTCTAACGCATAACAAGGCTGGCCTTTCCCATCACAAGCCAAAGTAGTTAGCAAACCATGCTCCGATGTAACAGCTTTTTGCCCCGTATTCATCAGCATAAAACAACCTGTTCCATACGTATTTTTGGCCTGACCTTCATCAATACAGATATGACCAAACAATGCCGCCTGTTGATCACCAGCTACGCCAGCAATAGGAATACGCGTACCTCCGCGGCCGCCAATATTCGTTTGCCCATAAACCTCCGATGAAGCTTTAACTTCCGGTAGCATAGAGCGGGGAATATCCAACGCTTTCAGCATGGTTTCATCCCAATCGCGCTTATGAATGTTAAATAACATAGTGCGCGAGGCGTTGGTATACTCGGTCACATGCACACGCCCCTGCGTCATATTCCAGATCAACCAACTATCCACTGTCCCAAATAAAAGCTCACCGCGTTCAGCGCTTGCCCGCGCTCCTTCGACATGCTCTAAAATCCAAGCAATTTTAGTAGCCGAAAAATAAGGGTCAATTACAAGACCCGTATTTTTACGCACATAATCTTCAAGCCCTTCATTTTTTAGGCGCGTACAAATATCTGTAGTACGTCGGCACTGCCAAACAATTGCATTATATACAGGTTTTCCTGTAGCTTTTTCCCAAACAACGGTAGTTTCACGCTGATTGGTTATCCCAATTGCGGCAATTTCATCAGGTTTTATACCGGCTTTAGCTAAAGCTTCAGTCAAGGTAGCGCTTTGAGTTGCCCAGATCTCAAGTGGATCATGCTCCACCCAACCGGGTCGCGGATAAATCTGACTAAATTCACGCTGAGCTACGCTAATAATCTGCGCTTTTTGATCCATTACCAGAGTACGTGAACTCGTTGTTCCCTGGTCCAAAGCAACAATATATTTTCTATCCTGCATCGCAATCTCCTTGATTGTCATCCATTTATGATTAAGCGGAGGCTTTTTTTTGTTTCAAAGGACCGCCAAACAATTTAACATAAAAGCCAGCGCCAACACAGCCTCCCAAAACAGGAGCGATCAAAGGAATCAGGCAATAAGGAATATCTTTGCCGCCAGTCATAACATCGCTTCCCCACCCCATCATATAAATAAAAGTACGGGGACCAAAATCACGAGCTGCATTCATTGCAAAGCCCGTCAAAGGTCCAAAAGCACTGCCAATAATTGCGACCATAAGACCAATCAATAAAGGCGCCAAAGCACCGCGTGCTAGGCCATTATTTTCATCAACAAGACCAAAGACTACCCCTACCAAAAGGGCGGTAATAAAAAATTCAGTCATAAAGGCTTGCATGAAACTGATATTAGCATGAGGAAATGTAGTAAAAACACCTGCTGTAATAAGCGTTTTTTCTAAAAATAAATTTTGATAAAGAGCATAGACGACCGCCGCAGCTACAAAAGCACCCAAAAATTGAGCCACAATATAGGGCAAGACTCTACCCTTAGGAAAGCCGCCAAAAAGAGCCAGCGCAACAGTAACTGAAGGATTTAAATGAGCCCCCGAAATACCGCTAAACACATAAACTGCTAAAGCAACAGAAACTCCCCACACAATAGAAATTTCCCACTGACCAAACGATGCACCCGCAACCTTAATCGCAGCAACTGCACCTATCCCTAATACGAGAAAGAGGAAAGTCCCCATAAATTCACCAAAACACACATAGGTTAGCGATTGTTTTTTTTCCATATTATCTCTCCTTCCAAAACATTTTCACTATCAAATTTTGAATTACTTAAACATATCGGTTCGCTTCCAAGTAAGCAGCAAGGGATGCGCATTGCCTGTCATCAAAATAAAGCCCTAATTTAGAACGTCGCCATAAAATATCCTCCACACTCAATGCCCATTCTTCGCGCCGCAACCATTCTACTTCCACTGCATAAAGGCCAAAGCCAAAATGCTCCCCCTTCTCTTTTTCAGATGAAAAAATTTCAAAAGCTTCTGTTCCATAAGAACGAGCTAAGCGCCAATGAGTAAATGTATCAAGCTCTGGAAGTGCTTGGGCGATTCTTTCTTCTAATTTTGCCAATTGATTGTGAGGAAAATCACCACCAGGCAAGGGTGCTTTAGCGGTCCAGGCTGGTTTTTTTGTTCCTATTTTTTTTTCAATGAGCGCCATAGCATCTTCCGCAAGGCGCCGATATGTAGTGATTTTACCACCATAAGTATTCAGAATCGGGGCTCCCCCCTTATCCATTTCTTTAAGAATATAATCACGCGTGGCGGCTTGAGCGGCTTGCGCGCCATCATCATAAAGAGGTCTCACGCCTGCATAGTGCCACACGACATCATGCGTTTTAATAGGCTTAACAAAATATTCACTGGCCGCCCCGCAAAGATAAGCGGTTTCCTCTTCGCTGATTACAACATCGGTCGGATCACCCGAATAATCACAATCGGTTGTGCCTATTAGAGTAAAGTCCCTCTGATAAGGAATCGCAAAAATGATCCTGCCGTCTTGATTTTGGAAAATATAAGCGCGATCATGATCATAAAGACGACGTACAATAATATGAGAGCCCTTAACCAAACGGATAGGCGCATGCTCTCTATCCCCGAATGCTTTTGATAAGACTGTGCTCACCCATGGCCCCGCCATATTAGCGAGATAAGATGCGCTTACCACTTTCTCCTGTTGCGTTTTATGGTCGTAAAGATGAATAAACCAAGTCTGCTCCCGCGCTTCCATGCCGATGACTTCACATCGGGCATGAATATCTGCCCCGCGCTTTTTGGCATCGCGCGCATTCAAAATCACTAAGCGCGCGTCATCTACCCGCGCATCAGAATATTCAAAGCCATTTCTATATTCCTGCTTTAATATATTGCTATAAGTACTTTTAAAATCTATATTTCTTGTTCTCCATAATTCCTGAGTACACCCGCCTAAATAGTCGTATATAAAAAGCCCTGCTCGTAAAAGCCAACGGGAACGTAGCCCCTTATGATAGGGAAGGATAAACCGCAAAGGGCGTACGATATGTGGAGCCATGCGCCAAATCACTTCGCGCTCTTGCAGAGCTTCCCGCACCAATTTAAACTCATAATGTTCTAAATAACGCAAACCACCATGAATAAGCTTGGTAGAGGCGCTTGAAGTAGCACCAGCTAAATCTCCTTTTTCTGCTAACCCCACACAAAAACCGCGTCCCGCCGCGTCGCGCGCTAACCCGCACCCATTAATACCGCCACCAATAATAAAGAGGTCATAATGTTTTCTGGCATCCATTAGCGATATCCATCTGCATTTGATTTTGCGATAATATAATAACACATAACGTATATTATCTTTAAGAGCACCCGTCTATAACTGTCCATTAAGATATTAGCAGTTTTTCCACAACCAAAAGAGTAAAACTCACAAATATCGTCAAGGCAAGATTTCAAAGATGCATTAAGTTTAAAAGCCTTATATATCAGCCAAAACACTCCCACGCCTCATTCTACATAAAAAGTAAACCAACGCACCCTTGCCCTCATCATACCCAACTGACGCTTTTCATAACTTTGATACCATTGACGACAATCCCCTTAGTAGTGCAATATAATATCCTAAAAAAACACACGTCTTTGCCAAGGAAAAAATATTATTCTCATCCCTAGTACATGGAGTTCTCATGTATTCTCTAAAACAGCTAGATCATGAAACCAAAGAAAAAGGCGGATTGATTGTTTCATGCCAACCCGTCACCAACAGCCCGCTTGATAAGCCTGATATAGTAGCCGCTATGGCCTTAGCTGCGCAACAAGCGGGCGCTTGCGCTATACGGATAGAAGGGGTGGCTAATCTTCAAGCGACGCGCTCTCTTGTCACCGTCCCAATCATTGGTCTTATCAAACGTGATTATACCGATTCTCCCATCCGCATCACCGCCCTGCTTGAAGATGTTGAGATGCTTAGTAAAGCAGGCGCTGACATTATCGCCTTTGATGGAACAAACCGTCCCCGCCCCTTCCCACGGGAAAAGATCTTAGCACATATTCATCGGATGGGTCTCCTTGCTATGGCTGATTGTTCCAACCAAGAAGAAGGGCTTTTTTGCCAAAAAATAGGGACAGAGCTCATCGGAACAACCATGTCTGGCTACATAAGCGAGCCCACGCCTGAGACACCTGATCTTGCGTTAGTTGCCACACTAAGCGCCGCTGGCTGCCGGGTAGTGGCTGAAGGACGTTACAATACACCAGCGCTTGCGGCTCAAGCCATAACACATGGTGCTTGGGCTGTCACCGTTGGTTCAGCCATCACACGGCTTGAGCATATCTGCCACTGGTATCTAAACGCAATAAAACAGGTAAATTCATGACAACACTCGCTATTGACATTGGGGGAACAAAATTGGCGGCCGCTTTGGTCAAAGCTAACGGAACCCTAGAAATTACACAACGACGGGAAATCCCTACCCCTAGCAGCCGTACGCCCGATGAATTAGCAGATGCGCTAACAAAACTCACCGCCCCCTATAAAAACCAAGTGAATTGCTTCGCTGTTGCTTCTACTGGCATCATTGATGATGGAATTTTAACCGCTCTCAACCCAAAAAACTTAGGTGGACTTGCGCAATTTCCGCTGATTAACGTACTTACTAAAACCACAGGTCTAAAAGGCGTAGCAATCAATGACGCTCAAGCAGCCGCCCTAGCTGAATATAAAAGACTTGATCCATCAATAAGTGATATGGTTTTCATCACAGTTTCTACGGGTGTAGGCGGCGGAGTTATCAGTAAAGGCTCGTTGCTCACCGGCCGCGGCGGGATAGCTGGTCATATCGGCCATATGCTTGCTGACCCCAACGGCCCTACATGCGGGTGCCAAAGGAGAGGATGCGTAGAAGCCATCGCGTCCGGTCTTGGTATTTCCAACGCAGCTAAAGGCGAATTAACGGGGAAAACCGCTAAGGAGATCTTTGCTCATGCCTCTGCAGGCAATGAACAAGCAAAGCAGCTGATTGCTTGTTCTGCGCAAACCATTGCTCGCCTTGTAGCTGATATGAAAATCATGACCGATTGCCAATGCGTAGTCATCGGCGGCGGCGTTGGACTTGCAGCCGGCTACATCGACCAAGTCAAAGCATTCCTTCAAGATGAACCGCCAACTTATCACACGGAGATCCACCGCGCCTATCATCAAGAAAACGCTGGTCTTTTCGGAGCTGCACTCTGGGCGCAAGCTACTATGGAAACAGCGTAAATCTTATAACCAACCATTCGAGAGTCAAAATAACAAACGAGCAAGTGGGGCAAATGCACACCCCGCTAATCGAAATGCACAAAACAGCAGTTTGATTTCATTTGTCGCTCTATGTAAATTATAATAAGCTTCACTATCTCAAATGAGTAAAAGCGCCCAATCTGATATGCATCACAAGATTCACAAACATAACCCAAGAGGTATCGTATGCGGCTCCTTCCCCTTCCCAAGGCACAACATGTCGGGGCTTGGTCAGCTCAATATATCGCCGATAAAATCAACGCCTTTCGCCCCAGCGAAAAACGGCCATTCCTATTAGGCCTTCCTACTGGCAGCACCCCTCTACCTACCTATCAAACACTCATAAAAATGCATCAAGCAGGTGAGGTTAGCTTTCAACACGTGGTAACATTTAACATGGATGAATACATAGGCCTACCCTACGGGCATCCAGAAAGCTATCGCAGTTTTATGTATAAGAATTTCTTTGATCATATTGATATTAAACAAAAAAATATAAATTTGCTTAATGGGAATGTCAAAGATTATGGAGCCGAATGCCAGAGATATGAAAATAAAATCAAAGCCTATGGATCTATTCACCTTTTTATGGGCGGTCTAGGCGGCGATGGGCATATCGCCTTTAACGAGCCTGGTTCTTCCTTAAACTCACGAACCCGCATCAAAACCCTCACACCGGATACACGCGTGGCCAATTCGCGCTTTTTTGACAATGATATAACAAAAGTCCCTCATTATGCCCTAACGATTGGCGTGGGAACACTCATGGAATCTGAAGAAATCCTCATCCTCGCCACAGGTTCCACCAAAGCCCAAGCAGTGCAAGCGGTGGTAGAAGGTGCGGTTACCCATCTATGGCCTGCTAGTGCTATTCAAATGCATTGCAAAGCAATTCTCGTATGCGACGAGGAAGCTACCATCGAATTAAAGGTAAAAACATTGCAATATTTCAAAGGATTAGAGAAAAATATTATCATAAAATATCAATAAATCTATTTGGAGTTCTCCCATGTATGCCCTTATCAATTGCATCATCTATACTGGCCATGAAAGATTAGACGGTCATGTACTTCTCATCAAAGATGGGCTTATCAAAGCTATCTTACCACAAGAAAAACTTGATCCACGGATTGAACACGAAGATTTAAAAGGAGCCATCCTTTCCCCAGGCTTTATTGATCTACAAGTCAATGGTTGTGGTGGCGTTCAATTCAGTGATACACCAGAGAATGTGAGTGAAAATCACATCAGCATTATGCAAAAAGCCAATGAACGTAGCGGCTGCACAAGCTTTCTCCCTACCTTGATAACTAGCCCCGATGCGCTTATTAAACACGCCATCACTGTCATGGACCACTATCTAACCCAACATCAAAACCAAGCATTGGGCTTACACATTGAAGGGCCATATCTTAACCCACTAAAAAAAGGAACCCACCAAGCGGAGCTGCTACGCATCCCCACACCAGAAATGATCGACCATTTTATTGCCCATGCGCACCTCATTAGAAAGATTACATTAGCTCCAGAACTAGTTGATTTAACTTATATTAATCGTTTAGCTAATGCGGGGATCGTTGTTTCCGCTGGCCATTCTAACGCCACCTATGAAGAGGCCCGCGCGGCGTTTCAAGCAGGGCTTAGCTTTGCAACCCACCTGTATAATTCTATGTCCCATATAGCGAGTCGCGCGCCTGGGCTTGTAGGAGCGATTTATGACACGCCTGAAGTTTATGCGGGTATAATTGCCGATGGCTTGCACATTTCTTGGTCAAATATTCGCCTTAGCAAGCGTATAAAAGGAGATAAGCTAATCCTTGTCACCGACGCCACCGCCCCCGCGGGAATTACCTTAGATAGCAATCCTACTACCCAAAATTTTGATCATTTCACCTTTGCGGGAAAAACAATCTATTACAAAAATCGCTCCTGTGTTGATGCCAATGGCATTTTAAGCGGCTCGTCTCTAACCATGATCGAAGCAATAAAAAATACCGTTAATCACATAGGTATCCCCTTGGATGAAACATTACGTATGGCCACGCTCTATCCCGCCCGCGCCATTGGAGTTGACCACCGCCTGGGCGTTATCAAAGCAGGCCATGTGGCCAATCTTACCGCCTTTGACCACACATTTACAATCAAAGCTACTTATGTCAATGGTAAGAAAGTATATGAACCCACCTCATTAAACACCGACTAGACACAAACACCGAATCAAAAGTTCCAACTATCAAGCTACGGAACGCGCGCCCTATCTCCAAATTCCTAGTTCTAAAGGTCAGCTATGATTGCATATCTCCTCTCTCGCAAAGGCTTTGGCCTCAGATCTTTCCATTGCGCATTGATCAGCCTGTGGATTGCACTCACACCTGCTCACTCCCAAAATATATCCTCAAAACCAATTGAAACGCTGAAGCAAGAATTATTGGCAGACAAAGACTTTCTCAATACGCTCAAAAACAAAATATCAAACAAACAAGACGATTCCCACATCCGTAGCGTGGTTAAAGCCTATCTTCTAGAGAATCCCGAGATTTTATATGAAGTCCAAGAAGCCTTTGAAAAAAAACAGCAAAATCAATTAAAGCTTATACAGAGTGCCTTCATACGCGCCGCCCATCAACAAATTTTCCAATCCTCCAATGACACAGTTTTAGGCAACCCACAGGGAAAAACCACAATAGTCGAATTTTTTGACTATAATTGTAGCTTTTGTAAACGGGCTTACCCGGACCTTCAAACTCTAATTAAAGAAAACCCTGATTTACGGGTTGTTCTAAAGGATTTCCCAGTACTTGGCCCTGATTCAACCAAAGCCCATATCGTAGCCCGCGCCTTTAAACAGCAGCTACCCGCAAAATTTGCTTTATTTCATCAAAAACTCCTCACAAATCCTGGGAGAGCCACTGAAGCAAAAGCTATAAGCATCGCCCTCTCTCTTGGCGCAAATGAAAAAAAATTGCGCGCTGCCATGGCAGATCCACAGATAAGCGCCCCTTTTTCGGTCAACCGCCAAATTGCTTACCAACTAGCCATTGATGGAACCCCCGCTTACATCATTAATGAGAAAGTGATTATGGGCGCAGTCGATAAAGGTACTCTACAAAAAATCCTAAATAACCAATAAAGCTAGACAGCGTGAAAGCTGGATTATTCTGTTTATTTCCTTCCATTTTTTGGGAGCAGGAATTAACTGCCATGCGCCTTTTAAAATAACAGCCCTGTTAAACAATTTTAAGAGTAATCCATGGCTTATTAAGATAAGGCCTTGATTTAATTTGCATCAAACCTGTTTTAAGATATAATCATCATCTTAATTACCTATATTGGGGAGAAGACTTTATCCCAAGAAGGTAAGTGTGTATTGGAGCGTTGACTATTAAAGCGTTCATCATTAGAGCGTTTATCATTTCCATGGGCCGCCAAGGCTACCCATAGCAACAAATGACGGCGCTAAGCCGAGGAGTTTAAAATAGATGGCAACTAAGGCATCGGTCACGACGAAATCTAAAGACGTCGATACCACAGAGCTTATTCGCAACCTTGCAAAAATTCTCAATGAAACGCACCTCACAGATATTGAGCTTGAACAAGGAGAACTACGCATCCGCGTTTCACGGCAAACCGCACCAGTAGCACAGCAAACTGTTTATGCGCCCCCTACAGATACAGCGCCAATAGCGCCTGTCGCGCCTACAGCGGTGTCAACTCCTTCCAAAGAAGATAAAAATAAAAATGCTGTTACTTCGCCCATGGTAGGTACTGCTTATCTTGCTGCAGCACCAGGCGCGCGTGCCTTTGTCGAAGTCGGACAAAAAGTCTCTGAAGGACAAACCCTGCTAATTATCGAAGCCATGAAAACCATGAACCAGATTGCATCGCCGCGCTCTGGTACCGTCACTGCCATTCTAATCAGTGACGCACAGCCGGTTGAATATGGTGAACCATTGATAATCATTGAGTAATGGAATAGGGTATGTTTCAAAAGATCCTCATTGCCAATCGTAGTGAAATTGCACTCCGTGTTTTACGTGCTTGCAAGGAACTAGGCATAAAAACCATAGCGGTTCATTCCACTGCTGATGCTGATGCCATGCATGTTCGGCTTGCCGATGAAAGTGTTTGTATCGGTCCTCCTCCTTCCCGGGACTCTTATCTCAACATTCACCAAATCGTCTCTGCCTGTGAAATAACCGGTGCTGATGCGATTCACCCCGGTTACGGTTTTTTGTCTGAAAACGCTAAATTTGCTGAAGTTCTTGAAGCCCATAAAATAACTTTTATTGGCCCTACTGCAGCGCATATCAACATTATGGGCGACAAAATAGCCGCAAAAAAAACTGCAAAAGAGCTAGGGATCCCCGTGGTTCCAGGTTCTGATGGGGCTGTAAGTAACGAAAAAGACGCCCTTCGCATTGCAGCAGACATCGGCTATCCTGTCATCATCAAAGCCTCTGCTGGTGGCGGTGGACGAGGGATGAAGGTCGCCCGCTCTGAGGATGAGCTTTCCATTGCCCTGTATACAGCTCAATCAGAAGCAGGAGCCGCATTTGGTGATGACGCTGTCTACATTGAAAAATATCTCGAAAAACCGCGCCATATTGAAGTGCAAGTCCTGGGTGATGGGGCTGGTCGAGCCGTGCACCTCGGGGAGCGTGATTGCTCTCTCCAGCGGCGCCACCAAAAAGTATGGGAAGAAGCTAACTCTCCCGCACTTAATGATGCGGAGCGAGAAAAAATCGGTACAATTGTAGCTACAGCTTGTGCCAAATTGGGCTACCGAGGAGCAGGAACAATTGAATTCCTCTACGAAAACGGTGAATTCTATTTCATTGAAATGAATACCCGCCTACAAGTAGAACACCCTGTAACCGAAGCCATTACAGGAATTGATCTCGTGCATGAACAGATCCGCATAGCCGCAGGTGGTGGCCTTTCTGTCACGCAAAAGGACATCCGCTTTTCAGGGCACGCCATAGAATGCCGAATCAACGCCGAAGACCCTGCCACATTCATCCCTTCACCAGGGCTCATCACGCACTTTCATACCCCTGGCGGTCTTGGTGTGCGGGTAGATTCTGGTGTCTATTCCGGCTATCGAATTCCACCCTATTATGATAGCCTTATCGGTAAATTAATTGTACATGGCCGCACGCGGCTCGAATGTATGATGCGCTTAAGACGCGCTTTGGATGAATTTGTCGTAGATGGGATCAAGACGACTCTGCCGCTTTTTTGTGATTTAATCAATAATCAAGACATCGCCAATGGCGATTATGATATCCATTGGTTAGAAAAATATCTTGAAAAACAGCAAGCTTCCAAATCCTCTCCATGACAGGCAAAATCTTGCCCAAAACTTTAACACCTCAGCGCATTCTTAATGCCTATGCACAGGGGCTGTTTCCCATGGCAGAAAGCGCCACAGATAAAAAGGTTTTTTGGATCCGACCTGAAAAACGTGGTATCATTCCCCTTGCGGATTTTCATATACCGCGCCGCTTAGCTAAATTCCTGCGAAAAGCTCCTTTTGATATACGTTATGATAGTGCTTTTCATAGTGTAATCAATGGATGTGCACAAAGCAAAAGCGGAAGAGAAAATACTTGGATTAATGAACCAATCCGCGAAGCCTATGCCGATTTATTTGACCTAGGTTTTTGCCACACAGTAGAGGCGTGGCAAAATGGAGAACTAGTCGGCGGGCTTTACGGGCTGGAATTGGGGCGCGCCTTTTTTGGCGAAAGCATGTTCTCTCACCAAAGCAATGCCTCAAAGGCTTGTTTAGTGCATCTTGTCGCACGCCTTAAAGAACACGATTTTACCCTTCTTGATAGCCAATTTATCACCCCTCACCTTGCCCAATTCGGAGCGTATGAAATTTCACACGATTCCTATGGAAAACACTTGAATGAAGCCCTACAAACAGCCCATATGAGCCCATTCCTTTTTCAAAATGATAAGTAATTCCTTAAAGAGTAACAGGCTTCACCTCTGAGTCAAATTTTTCTGCCGCCCAATCGCTTATTGTTTTACCCTTTACCAATAGATCACCAGCAATTTCGGCCAAGGGCTGCAGCACAAAGGGTCGCTCCAACATATGTGGGTGTGGTAGGGTGAGCATAGGACTTTGATAAGAATTAATAAAATCGCAAACCAAAAGATCAATATCCAAACAGCGCGGGCCCCATTTTTCTTTCCTGACCCGGCCCGCTTGTTTTTCGAGATCCAAACAGAGTGCCAACAAAGCCTCTGGGGATAAAACAGTCGTCAATTCGCAACACGCATTGATAAAGGGTGGCTGATCAAGCTTACCCCAAGGCGGGGTTATATAAAAAGATGAAACAGCGCCCAAAACAATGGCTTCATTCATACGAAGATGCTCTAAAGTTTGAGCAATCATCCCTACACTATCGCCTATATTACTACCAAAACTAAGCCAAAAGGTTTTCACATGTGTCCGTTCTATTGCGTCGCTCTGCTATCAAAGCATCAATAATAGCAAGAGCATCTTTGTTGATTTTTACATTATGCACCCGAAACACACAGAAGCCGCGTTCGCGCAAAAAGGCCGAAGTAGCGGCCGTGGCTACATCGCGATCGGGTGCATAATTTTGGTTTGTCGCCGTACCAATAAACCGCTTGCGTGAAGTCGCTGCGATAAACGGGTAATCAAATATTTGTAACGCTTCAATTCGAGCCAAAAGTTCAAAATTTTGGGCCGCGTCCTTACCAAATCCAAAACCAGGATCCAAAGCGATCTGTTCACGCTTAATACCAGCCTTTTGCGCAATTGTAAGCGAGCGGTCAAAGAAATATTTCTGATCCTCTATAACGTCATCCAATACGGCACGGCCACGCGCGTTATGCATGATAATGATGCCCGCTCCCATTTGGGCGATAATATCAGCCATCGCACTTTCTTTTTGCAAGCCTTCTACATCATTGATGATGTGAGCTCCGCAAACCAAAGCAGCACGCGCCGTCTCTGGGTGATATGTATCAACCGACACGTAGGCTCCGCCTCTTTTTACAAGTTCAGAGATCGTATCTAAAACCCGCCTCTGCTCTTCCTTTGCAAGAATGGGCGCGGCACCCGGACGCGTAGACTCTCCACCAACATCAATTATCTGCGCCCCCTCTTTGATCAAAATATCAGCATGGTGCAAGGCTTGGTTTTTACCATAAAACTGACCGCCATCGGAAAATGAGTCGGGCGTAATATTTAAAATACCCATCAAAACTGCGCGCTCACCAAGCTCAAGACAGCAATTTTTCCCAATCTGCCACTCTTTCACCTTTGGCCTTGCATTCATCATCAACCTTATGCCACCCTTTCATAATTTATCTAGTAGCCACTGCTATTCTAGCATATTATTTGCTCAAAAGGCCATTGGCTTTGCCAATAAAATGCTTTAAAAGCAAGCAAAACGCTTGTGTTCTTAAAATATAGGTAAAACCTCGCCCATCTTTAGGTAAAGGTGCAGACCGTCTTTATAATTAATTTCACCACCAACAGGAAAATCCATGCCCGCGCCCCGTATCAGCTTTGTTTCTCTCGGCTGCCCTAAAGCTCTTGTTGATTCTGAGCGTATTATCACCCAATTACGAGCTGAAGGTTATGAAATCACTCGTAAACATCAAGGCGCTGATTTGGTAATTGTCAATACTTGTGGATTTTTGGATTCAGCACGCGAAGAATCTCTCAGTCATATCAATGAAGCCCTAAATGAAAACGGCAAAGTTATTGTCACAGGTTGCTTAGGGGCTGAACCAGAATTTATTCGCAAAACATACCCTAACGTGTTTGCCATCACTGGTCCGCAAGCCTATGAAAGTGTTATGACCGCTGTTCATGAGGCCGTCCCTCCACGTGTTGATCCTTTTCTAAATCTTGTTCCTGATCACGGGATTCGGCTTACACCGCGTCACTATGCCTATTTAAAAATATCCGAAGGATGTTCCAATAAATGTAGCTTTTGCATCATCCCCGATCTACGTGGCGCGCTCGTCTCACGCCCCATTGGCGATGTCCTTCGCGAGGCAGAAAAACTTGCCCAAGCAGGTGTAAAAGAACTCCTCATTATTTCACAAGATACAAGTGCTTATGGAATAGATATAAAATATGCCCCCTCTATGTGGAAAGAGCGCGAAGTAAAAAGCAAATTCTATACACTAGCCGAAGAATTAGGCCAAATGGGCATTTGGATCCGCCTCCACTACGTCTATCCATACCCCCATGTGGATGACGTCATTCCTCTCATGGCTGAAGGAAAAATTCTGCCCTATTTAGATATCCCCTTCCAACACGCCTCCCCAGAAGTATTGCGCCATATGAAACGGCCCGCGATGGCCGAAAAAACAAGCCGCCGTATTGAGAAATGGCGTGAAATTTGTCCTGATCTCAGCCTACGCTCTACATTCATCGTCGGCTTTCCCGGTGAAAGCGAAGAAGATTTTGCCTTTCTGCTTGATTGGCTTTCAGAAGCTAAAATCAACCGCGCAGGCTGTTTTCAATATGAAGCAGTCCAAGGGGCACGCGCCAACGATCTTAGCTTACCACCCATACCCAAAGAAATCAAAGAAAGCCGTTGGCACCGCTTTATGGCTCATCAACAAGCGATTTCTACCGCTCTTTTAAAAAAGAAGGTGGGGAAAAGATTGCGCGTCCTCTTAGATAAGAGCGAAACAACTAACGGTGTCGGCCGTACAAAATATGATGCACCTGAAATTGATGGCGTGGTTCATGTTACATCACGCCGTCCTCTACGGCAGGGTGAATTCATCACCGTGAAAATCGAACGCTCTGATGCTTACGATCTCTTCGGTACTGCTGTATAATTACCGTATTAAACTAGGAAATTTTTCCACTACAAAAAATCTTGGCCGCTGAACCAGCTCTAATACTAAAAGTCAAAACCAATATCCAAAATGCAAGCGCTGTGAGTAATTCCACCCACAGAAATATAATCAACACCACTTGCAGCGATAGAAACAATGTTTTCTAAATTCACCTTACCTGAGGCCTCGGTAAAGCCTCGCCCTGCCACCATGTCCACTGCTTCGCGTAACATGGTGGGGGGCATATTATCCAATAAAAATCCGTCAGCACCAATGGTCAAAGCCTCTTCAAGTTGGGCTAAAGTATCAACCTCTACTGAAATCTTAACCATATGGCCTGCTTGAGACTTTGCCCGCTTTAGGGCATCTTTCACACTCCCCACCATAGCAATATGATTATCCTTAATTAAAATCCCATCATTCAGTCCGTAGCGGTGACTGTCCCCACCTCCCATGCGTACTGCGTACTTCTCTAAAAGACGCAAACCTGGCGTGGTTTTCCGTGTGCACACAACGCGCGCTCGGTAATCCTGAATAGCTTCCACATGCTCACGCGTTATCGTAGCAATACCTGAAAGGTGACTAAGAAAATTTAAAGCAGTTCGTTCTCCACCCAGCAAAATCGTAGACATACCGGTAATAGTCGCAATTTTTTCGCCCTTTTCTATAAAATCTCCATCTTTCTTATAATACTGAACGCGCGTTTCTTTATCCAAAAGCTTAAAACAAAGCGCCGCTACATCCAGACCAGCAACAACGCCACCCGCGCGCGCCACGGCTGTCACGCTTGATCGGTGATCAGAAGGAATCACTGCAGTACTTGTTATATCTCCTGCCAAGCCAATATCCTCTGCCAAGGCATTACGGACTATAGGCTCAATCACAAAATCAGGTATTATGGCCATTATTCTTATCTCTTCCTACAAAAATACAAAGTTCGCTAATATAATTAAATTGCTCTAAACAACCAGAATCATAATCGTATCTAAATCTACCTAACGTTGCTATAAATATCAACCAGCACCGCACTGCTTTTCAACATTGCGAATGCTGGTTTTTTTACTATCTATTCCTCTATTCCAAAAATGCCACCCTTATAGCTTAATAATAATTAACATCCCGCAAAGGGGTAATCTGGATTTCCACCCGACGGTTTTGAGAGCGTCCCTCCGGCGTGGCATTAGAAGCAATAGGGTAAGCCGGCCCATAAGCCTGCACCAAAAGACGCTGAGGAGCTACTCCTTGACCGCGCAGATATTCAGCCACCGCAAAAGCCCGCCGATGCGACAAGCCCATATTATAGCCATAGGTACCCGTTGAATCGGTAAAACCAGAAACGGTCAAAGTAGATTTATTATATTTTTTCAAAATCAAACCTACAGAATTAAGCACGGGAAAAAATTGGGCTTTAAGCGAATCTTGATTTGTATTAAACGTCACATTTCCAGGCATATTCAAAACAATCTGATTACCATTGCGAGCAAGAGAAACGCCCGTCCCCCGCAACTGAGCAGCAAGTTCTGCTTGTTGACGATCCATATAATTGCCAATCACGCCACCACTTAAAGCGCCAACCCCCGCGCCAATGAGTGCTCCTCGCCCTCCTGATCCGGTATCGCTTAAGATAGTTCCGCCAATAGCGCCCACTGCTGCACCAATTGCAGCACCGCCTGCTGTGTTCGAAATTTGTGGCTGCCCCGTATAAGGATCGACCGTAGTACAACCAACCAAAATACCACCAACGACTACAAAAATTGCGCTCTTTTTTAGCATTTTATATCTCCACTTCTATCATCATTTTTAGCATTATTACGTTCACGCCTCAATTTATTCCACCATTCGAGCCGTTTCTGAATCTCGCGTTCAAAACCGCGCATAGGTGGCGTATAGTAAACCTGTCGTCCCATAGCATCAGGAAAATAATTTTGGCCTGAAAAAGCATCAGGCTCATCATGATCATAGCGATAACCAAGATGATAGCCCTGCTGCTTCATAAGTTTAGTAGGTGCATTTAAAATATGTTTGGGTGGAGCGAGAGAGCCATAGCATTGAGCGGCATCTGCCGCTGCTTTATGAGCTTTGTAAACAGCGTTAGATTTAGGAGCGGTTGCCACATAAAGACATGCTTGCGTAAGCGCCAAATCTCCTTCGGGAGAGCCCAATAACTCATAAGCCTCTTTCGCTCCATTGCATATAATAAGCGCCTGTGGATCGGCCAAACCTACATCTTCAAGCGCCATACGCACCAAACGGCGAGCTAAATACAACCGATCCTCCCCGGCCTCCAACATCCGCGCTAAGTAATAAAGCGCGGCATCAGGGTCAGATCCACGCACCGCTTTATGCAAAGCCGAAACCAAATTATAATGTTCATCTTGACTTTTATCATAGATAGGCGCCCGCCGCTGGACAATGTCTAACAACTCTTGCGGAGTAAAGACCTCGCCTCCCTTAGCAGCGCGCCATACCTCTTCCGCCAACGTCAAAAGCGCACGTCCATCGCCATCCGCTAAACGTAGTAAAAGCGTTCGTGCCACTTCGTCAACTGGTAATTCTTTTTCTTCAAGAGCCTCCGCACGAACAAGCAATGCCTTGAGACTTTCTTCATCATGGCGCTTAAATACCAAAACCCGCGCCCGCGATAAAAGCGCTGCATTTAACGAAAAGGAGGGATTTTCAGTGGTAGCTCCCACCAAAATAATTGTTCCATCCTCCATCATCGGTAAGAAACTATCCTGTTGCGTACGGTTAAAGCGATGAATTTCATCAACGAAAAGTAAAGTTTGCCGACCATTCTCGTAACGCAAACGAGCCTGTTCAAATAATTTCTTTAAATCTGCTACCCCGCTAAAAATCGCTGAGACTTGCGCAAAAGCCATGTGAATATCTTTTGCTAGAAGCCGTGCCACAGTCGTCTTACCTGTCCCAGGTGGTCCCCAGAAAATCAAAGATCCCAAAGATTGAGCCGCAATCATACGTGATAACGCTCCATCAGGTCCCGTCAAATGCTCCTGCCCGCTCACCTCTGCAAGATGTTTTGGGCGCAAGCGCTCTGCCAAAGGGCGTAATTTCCTTTCTTCTTTAGGTGCAGCTTCAATAAAAAGATCAGCCATCCTTTTCAGATTTCCCTCAATACACGATTCCAAAGCTTAACGAATATATTGTTGAATTAATACTCCATTCCTCATATATTCAAACCGCCAGAAAAGAGGTTTTTTCCCCTCTAAAATGCGACGCAGATCATCAATAGTGGTAAGGCGCGTTCCATTCACCTCTCGCAATACATCGCCCGTTTGAAAAAATCGCGCCGCTAAACTTCCGCGCGCTATATTATCAACCACAAGCCCTTGCGCGCCGGAGGAAAGATGAAAACGGCCGCTGGTGTTCGGCGTCAATGCCATCAAACTTAATCCAGAAAAAGGGGAGTCACCAGTAATTTTTATAGCTTGCACTCGCATGTCGTGATTAGGCATCTCAATGGGTACAGATACCCGCGCCACCTTTCCATCTCTTATATAAGTCAAAACAAGAATATCGCCCACCCGAGCCGTCATCAGGCGATAAAGGAGGCTGTCAGGATTTTCTACCTTTTGACCTTGGACTTTTATTACTACATCCCCCACTTTAATCCCTGCTTTAGCGGCGGGACCGTCTGCTACTACCGTACTCACAATTGCGCCCGAAGGGCGATCCATCCCCAAACCTTCTGCAACATCTCTAGTGATCGCTTGAAAGGCCGCGCCGATATAAGGAGGCTCGAAATATTTACTTCCACGCTTCGCCGCATCTACCACAGCACGTACCAAATTTGCCGGAATAGCAAAGCCAATCCCGACCGACCCGCCAGAACGAGAATAAATTGCTGTGTTAATACCAATAAGCTGACCTTTCATATTCACCAAAGCTCCCCCAGAATTGCCTGGGTTAATCGCCGCATCCGTTTGAATAAAAAAATCTAAATCAGAAATGCCCACACGGGTACGCGCATTAGCCGAAACAATACCACTTGTCACGGTTTGCCCTACCCCAAAAGGATTGCCAATTGCCAATACCAAATCGCCCACCTCTACCGTATCAGAATCTCCCAATGCTAACGTAGAAAACGTGCCCGCCTTTGTTTCAATTTTTAAAATTGCGATATCCGACGCCTCGTCTTTAAGCATTACTACGCTTTCAAACGCGCGACCATCCGATAGAGCCACCTTGATATCATCGGCATCTCGGATCACATGATAATTCGTCACCACCAAGCCACTCGGATCAACAATCACCCCCGACCCTAGAGATGATTGAATACGAGCGGGACCTTGAGAAAATTGGCGCCCAAAAAACTGTTCAAAAAACGGATCACCCGTGAAAGGTGAGCGGGATCTTACTTGGCGTGCTGCATAAATATTCACCACAGCGGGAATGGCTTTTTTTACAAGAGGGGCAAAAGAAAAGGTAATTTGTTCCCTACTTTGTGGAATCTCTGCTTGAGCATAAACAGGAAACGCTATAAGTAGCCCGCCGATCAAAAGAGTCTTGAAATTTCTCAAAAACCGCATGCAACACCCCTATTCTCGTCTATTATATGGAAACGGTGAAGCATAATACCAACATATTTTAGAAAACAAATGAAAAAACCGCCCGTATGGGCGGTTAATTATCACATATACAGTGCATTTATTTTCTAAATAGCAATACAGAATTGCCACTTAAGCGGCGTTAGCCTCATCAACCAAAGCTTCAGCCGCCAGCCGCGCTTTATCGGCTGCGCCCTTAGCATCTACATCGCGATCAACGAATTCAATAACAGCTAGGGGAGCATTATCGCCTGCTCTAAAGCCAGCTTTCATAATGCGCAAATAGCCGCCGTTACGAGTGGCATAGCGTGGTGCCAGAGTATCAAAGAGCTTAGCCACTTGCTTTACATCACGCATAGCAGCAATTGCTTGACGCCGCGCATGCAAATCACCCCGCTTCCCAAGCGTTACTAGTTTTTCAACAATAGGACGAATTTCTTTAGCTTTTGGCAGCGTAGTAACGATCTGTTCGTGCTCGATAAGGGCAACAGCCATATTGGCAAACATTGCTTTACGATGACTAGCAGTCCGGTTCAGCTTGCGGCCTGAGTTTCCATGGCGCATGAGCCTTCTCCTTCAGATTAATATTGATCTTCATAACGTTTAGCGAGATCATCAATGTTTTCTGGTGGCCACGCAGGAATCTCCATTCCCAGATGTAGCCCCATAGACGCCAAAACTTCTTTGATCTCATTTAGGGATTTACGGCCAAAATTCGGCGTCCGAAGCATTTCAGATTCCGATTTTTGAATAAGATCGCCAATATATACAATATTGTCGTTCTTTAGGCAGTTGGCCGAACGAACCGAAAGTTCTAGTTCATCCACCTTTTTCAATAGCGCTGGATTAAAGGCCAGTTCAGAAACTTGTTCTTGCAACGCTTCTTTTTGCGGCTCTTCAAAGTTTACAAAGACCGACAGTTGATCCTGCAAAATACGTGCTGCATAAGCAATCGCATCTTCACCACTTACCGCGCCATTGGTTTCCACACTCAAGGTCAATTTATCATAGTCCAAAACCTGACCTTCCCGTGTGTTTTCTACTTTATAAGAGACTTTACGCACGGGCGAATAAAGACTATCGATAGGGATAAGCCCAATTGGAGCATCTTCAGCACGGTTGCGATCAGCAGGCACATAGCCCTTACCGTTGTTGACTATAAACTCCATCCGAATTTCTGTGCCCTGATCAAGGGTGCAAATTACATGTTCCGGATTAAGAATTTCCACATCTCCGACAGTCTGAATATCGCCTGCCGTCACAACACCAGGCCCAGATTTACGGATAACCATCCGCTTTGGACCCTCTTCTTCCATACGGATAGCGATCTCTTTGATATTCAGAACAATATCTGTCACATCTTCACGCACGCCAGTAATAGAAGAAAATTCGTGCAAAACGCCATCAATCTGAACAGCAGTAATCGCCGCCCCCCGCAAAGAAGAAAGAAGAACACGCCGCAAAGCATTTCCCAGGGTCAAGCCAAAACCTCGTTCTAAAGGTTCGGCCACTACAACAACCTTATTTGCATCGCCCCGCCCAACAAAATTAACTTTGCTTGGTTTGATCAATTCTTGCCAGTTTTTCTGGATCATATGTCTATTCCTGTTCTTTACTTCCGCTGCCATTCATTCGCAACGGCCAGTCTGAACGCCAGCAAAGCTGGCAATGAAAAACAATAACAAATTAAACGCGCCGTTTCTTGCGCGGACGGCAACCATTGTGCGGAATGGGGGTGACATCGCGAATGGAAGTAATCACAAACCCCGCAGCTTGCAAAGCACGTAAAGCTGATTCACGTCCAGATCCAGGCCCACAAACCTCTACCTCTAAAGAACGCATGCCGTGTTCTTGAGCTTTTTTTGCGCAATCTTCTGCAGCAACCTGCGCGGCAAAAGGCGTTGCTTTACGTGAGCCCTTAAAACCTTGCACCCCAGCTGAAGACCAAGCAATAGTATTGCCTTGGGCATCTGTAATGGTGATCAAAGTATTGTTAAAGGTTGAATTCACATGAGCGACACCCGACGAAATATTTTTACGTTCGCGGCGGCGAATACGTGTGGCTTCCTTTGCCATAACTGTCCTTTCTTGATCTCTTCACCGCCGTACTACCAGCGGCTCCACCTAAAGCCAAGCATGTAAAAAACTTGGCTTCCTTCTTTTCACAGATCTAACCGATGTACGTGATTCAATAAATACCAAATCATTTACATATGGTTCTGCCCTTTTATAAAGAGCCATCCGTGGATAACGGCCATTAAAACTGGCCATCAATAACTTAATGTTTCAAAGCCCCCTTTGCCCAACAAAACGACACAACCACCCGCCAAGACTAAAACAAGCGAATGATTTCGATCCGTAAAAGCCATTACTTTTTCTTCCCAGCGATAGCCTTTGCTGGCCCTTTACGGGTACGCGCATTAGTATGTGTGCGTTGCCCACGAACCGGCAAGGAACGACGGTGTCGCAAACCACGATAACAACCAAGATCCATCAAGCGTTTAATATTCATCGCCACTTCACGACGAAGATCCCCTTCCACTTGATAATCACGGTCAATGGCTTCACGAATTTGCAGAACATCCGCATCCGAAAGTTCATTCACCCGACGCTCAGCAGGAATGCCTGCCTTTTTAACGATTTCCTGCGCAAATTTTCGTCCAATCCCATGAATATATTGAAGCGCAATAACCACGCGCTTATTTGTTGGGATGTTGACGCCAGCAATACGAGCCACGCCTATTCTCCTTAACTATGTTGATTAACTTCAAGGTGAAAACACCTAAAAATACGACCGCTAGAATCGACTATAGGTCGAATCCAACCCTGAGTAAACGAAATTTAATTGTCTTTGGCCTATTCTTGTCAAAAAGTCAACTGTCTTCTGCCCCCTTTCACAAGGCTTAAGCCCCTAAAGCAAACGTACTTACCTACACTGTAAGCCGCCCCCCGTGTGGAATTACAGGTGTCAAACACCGCCCGACAAACTAATAGCAGACTAGCCACTGTATAATAATCTATCTCTCATCTAGGCGTCTTCTCTAACAAAGTAGCAATAGTTTCGGCCACTTTTTCCACCGGCGCCATACCATCAATCTTCTTCAGCTGTCCTGTTTGGGCATAAAAAGCTGAAAGGGGGGCAGTCTTTTCGCGATAAGCTTTAAGACGCAAAGCAAAGGTTTCAGGATTATCGTCCGAACGCACTGTCCCACCAACCGAAAGCATATCGTTTACCCGCTGCTGAATCCTCTCCAAAAGTACCGCTTCGTCAACAACAAATTCAATAACCGCATCAAGTTTACTGTTTTTTGTCGCCAAAATCTTCTGCAAAGCTTCTGCTTGCTCTATTGTGCGAGGATAGCCATCTAGGATAAAGCCTTTAGCGCAATCTGGAGCTTCAATACGTTCTGCCACGATTTGGTTAACAATCTCATCCGAAACCAATCCACCCGCATCCATCACCGTTTGAGCTTTTTTACCGATTTCTGTTTGTGCAGCTACAGCAGCACGCAACATATCGCCCGTCGACAATTGAACAAGAGAATAGCGTTCCGTTAAAATTTTTGCTTGCGTGCCTTTTCCCGCTCCCGGAGGACCAAAAAGGATAAGTTTCATTGATTTCTCCTCCCCCCCCGTAATTTTGACTTTTTTAACAAACTATCATATTGATGTGCCATCAAATGACCTTGGATCTGAGCTACTGTATCCAATGTCACAGTAACAACAATCAATAAAGATGTTCCACCAAGATAAAATGGCACATGCAGGGCAGACGTCATAAATTCTGGTAATAAACACACTAGAATAATATAAATGGCGCCCACCACCGTAATGCGGGTTAATACATAATCAATATAATCAGCAGTACGCTCGCCTGGGCGGATACCCGGCACGAAACCAGAATGTTTCTTCAATTGATCCGCTGTTTCCTTAGGATTAAAAACAATAGCTGTGTAAAAGAAGCAGAAAAAAGCCATAAGGGCAGCATAAATCAGCATATAAAGTGGCTGACCATGACTCAACGCAAATGAAAGATTTTGCAACCATTGTGGCATATTGCTAGAAAAATTATTCACCGTCGCAGGTAACATCAACAAAGAAGAAGCAAAAATAGGCGGAATAACCCCCGCTGTGTTTAACTTAAGCGGTAGATGTGAAGTTTCACCCTGAAACATACGATTACCCACTTGCCGCTTAGGATATTGAATCAAAATCCGACGCTGTGCCCGTTCAATGAAGACAATCACCATGATTACCGCAACTACAATTGCCACAATAGCAATCAAAGTAAAGGTTGATAAATCAGCTTGGCTATGAGCAGTGAGCAATTGCGCCAGCGCCGAAGGTAAATTAGCAACGATCCCCGTGAAGATAATTAGCGATATACCATTCCCAATCCCACGAGAAGTGATCTGCTCCCCAAGCCACATCAAAAACATCGTACCACCGACGAGCGTAATCACCGCCGAAACGCGAAAAAAAAGCCCTGGATCGGCGATAATCTGTAACCCAGACCCGAGTCCAGACTCAAGAGCTACAGCAATCCCATAGGCTTGAATCATCGCAAGAAACACCGTGCCATAACGCGTATATTGGTTGATAACTTTGCGCCCTGATTCTCCTTCTTTTTTCAAGGCCTCCAAAGAAGGGATAACAGAGGTTAACAATTGTACAATAATTGAAGCTGATATATAAGGCATTATCCCCAACGCAAAAATGGCCATTCGCCCTACAGCGCCCCCAGCAAATAAATTGAAGAAGCCTAAAACACCTGAAGCATGTTGCGCGAAAGTTTGGCGCAACGCTTCTACATTGACCCCTGGCATAGGGATATAAGTACCAAAACGATAAACCAACAACGCGCCTAGGGTAAACCAGATCCGTTGCTTTAACTCCGTAGCGCGCGAAAAGGCGCCAAAATTCATATTAGAAGCAAGTTGCTCTGCGGCTGATGCCATTCAATTTCTCCACTTCAGACACATTTCGATGGAATCAAAGTTCTGTCATAATATTTTATGCGACAAATAGCGGTATAATATGCCAAAGCCGCCCCAATAGGCAACCCACCAATAATCTAATGCTCATCGCCTTTTTATGCAAGGGACTCCCATAACACTTTATAAACCCTTAGCAGCCGCATTTTAATCATAAACACCAAGAAAAGCTATATATATTTAAAGGATGTATTAAAGAAATAGCCCGAATTGGACTCTCCAATCGGGCCGTTCTTAAATTATTACAGTAAAACGCGGCCGTTAATTACGACATAGCCTTATCTTCATTTTTCGCTTTAAGCACTTGCACTTGGCCACCCAAAGCTTCCACCTGAGCAATAGCCCCCGCTGAAGCACCAGTTACCGCTACAACCACCTTAGTGGTCAAAGTACCCCCGGCCAAAAGGCGAATGCCATCTCTTTCACGGCGCACAACGCCAGCCTCTTTCAAAGCAGTAAAATCAATGAGTTGATTACCATTTAACTTACCAGCATCAATCGCCGCTTGTAGACGACCTAATGACACTTCATTATAGACCTTACTGAAAGGATTTTTAAACCCGCGCTTTGGCAAACGACGGTAGATAGGCATTTGCCCACCTTCAAACCCGTTAATCGCTACACCTGAACGGGAATTTTGCCCCTTTACACCACGGCCGCCAGTCTTTCCAGTACCAGAACCAATACCACGACCAATCCGCTTACGGTTTTTTGTCGCGCCTTCACAATCACGCAGTTCATTGAGTTTCATAATTTAATACTCCCGCGCTCAGCTCTCATCCACGATACGCACAAGGTGCTGTACCCTAGCAATCATCCCCCGCACAGCAGGTGTATCCTGCAAGGTTTTGCGGCGATGCATTTTATTTAACCCAAGACCTTTTAGGGTCGCCCGTTGAATTTGTGGACGGCGAATTGGGCTTCCAATTTGCTCCACGGTAACAGTTTTATTACCCTGAGTTTTATCCTCAGTCATATCTCAATTCCTCTCTGATAAGTCCGGGGACTATTCTTCCGAACCGACCAGATGCTGGCGACGTGCCTGCAAGGTCGAATATTTAATACCACGCTGGGCGGCAATGCTTTTAGGGTGCATTTGATGTTTTAAAGCATCAAAGGTAGCACGCACCATATTATAAGGATTGGAAGATCCTAAGGATTTTGCCACTACATCCTGCATACCCAAAGTTTCAAATACTGCACGCATAGGCCCCCCAGCGATAATCCCCGTACCAGCAGATGCTGCACGCAATAGAACACGCCCTGCTCCATGGCGCCCTTCAATATCGTGGTGCAATGTCCGCCCTGAACGTAGGGGCACATAGATCATCTCACGTTTGGCAGCCTCAGTCGCTTTACGAATAGCTTCTGGAACTTCACGGGCTTTACCATGGCCAAAGCCAACACGACCTTTTTGATCTCCCACAACAACAAGTGCAGCGAAACCAAAACGGCGGCCACCTTTAACAACCTTTGCCACACGATTAATATGGACAAGCTTGTCAACAAACTCGCTATCGCGTTCTTCACGACGTTCGTCGCGATTATTCCGTTCTTTTTGTGCCATTCCTCATTCCTTTTTCTTTTCCGGAAGCACGTTACTTACTAGATAGACGCTTAGAACTGTAAACCGCCTTCACGCGCGGCTTCAGCCAAAGCCTTCACACGACCATGGTAAATATATGCGCCACGATCAAAAACCACGTCCTGAACACCAACTTGTTTTGCACGTTCAGCAATCAGCTTACCAACCGCGCTAGCAGCTACTTTATCATTGCCTTTTTGCAAAGTTTTTTTCAACTCTGCATCAAGAGTACCAGCAGCAGCTACTGTATGACCACGCAAATCATCAATAATCTGCGCATAAATATTCTGGTTAGAGCGATGAACACTAAGTCGCAAACGACCGTTAGCAACCGCTTTAACTTGGCGACGAACCCGCTGGGCGCGGCGCTGAAGAATTTCTTTAGGCGAAGCCATAACGCGAATTCCTTATTTCTTCTTACCTTCTTTGCGAACGATACGCTCATTCGCATATTTCACACCCTTACCCTTATAAGGCTCAGGTCCACGATACTCACGGATTTCAGCCGCCACTTGGCCAACCAGTTGCTTATCAATACCAGAAACCACAATTTCAGTAGGCTTTGGCACCACAACACTGACCCCAGTAGGCACTTGATAAACCACATCATGCGAGAAACCAAGTGCCAATTGCAGATTTTTTCCCTGCATCGCCGCACGATATCCCACCCCGTTAATTTCAAGCTTCTTTTCAAAGCCATCTTTTACGCCGATAAAGATATTTTCAACCATTGAACGCGACATCCCCCATTTGGAACGTGCATCCTTTGAATCATCCCGCGGTGCAACCGAAACGGCATTATCTTCAAGCTTCACTAAAACTTCATCATTTACAATATAGCTCAGTTCGCCTTTAGGCCCTTTAGCCTTCACCAACTGCCCGTCAACAGTGGCTGTAACACCAGCAGGAACCGGAACGGGTTTTTTACCAATACGAGACATTGTTTTAACCTGTCTTTCTTCCGTTTATTCCCCACCAATCAGAAGATTCGGCAGAGAAGCTCCCCACCAACATTCTGTTCGCGTGCCTCATGATCAGCCATCACCCCCTTTGGGGTTGATAAAATAGAAATCCCTAAGCCATTAGCTACCTGCGGGATTGATTTTGCAGATACATAAACACGACGACCAGGCTTTGAAATCCGCGCAATCTCACGGATAACTGGAGCGCCTTCATAATATTTCAGCTCAATTTCAATTTCTGACTTTCCATTATCAAAATCGACCTGTGTATAGCCACGAATGTAACCTTCAGCTTGCAAAACATCAAGCACACGAGCACGTAATTTTGAGGCAGGAGTCATAACTGCAGTCTTTTTACGACCAAGAGCATTGCGGATACGCGTCAACATATCGCCGAGAGGATCTGACATAGACATCGCTTATTCTCCTCTACCAGCTAGACTTCACAATACCAGGAATATAACCAAGCGAACCCAATTCACGCAAGGCAATCCGTGACATCTGCAATTTTCGATAATAAGCACGAGGGCGACCTGAAACCTCGCAACGGTTACGAATACGAACCTTTGCCGAATTACGGGGCATTTCTGCTAATTGAATTGTCGCTTTAAAACGCTCTTCCAAGGGCAGATTCTGATCCATAACAATAGATTTCAACCGCGCCCTACGACTTGCATAACGCTTTGTTAGTTCTCTACGATGCTTATTTTTCTCAACGGCACTTACTTTGGCCATAATTATACCTCGCTACGCTTGCCGTTACGAACGGAACGGAAAATTAAAAGCACGCAACAACTCACGCGCTTCATCATCCGTTTTCGCCGTCGTACAAACGATGATATCCATACCCCAAATTTGATCAACTTTGTCATAATTGATTTCTGGGAACACAATGTGTTCTTTGATACCCATGGCGAAATTACCACGACCATCAAAACTCTTAGGATTAAGACCACGAAAGTCACGAACCCGTGGCAATGCAATCGTAATCAAACGATCTAAAAACTCATACATGCGCTCTTTACGCAATGTTACTTTTGCACCCAAAGGCATTCCCTCACGCACCTTAAAGGTAGCGATAGAATTACGTGCCTTAGTCACAACAGCTTTTTGCCCAGCTATCAAAGCTAAATCTTCAGCAGCAATTGCAGGTTTTTTTGAATCAGCTGTCGCTTCGCCAACCCCCATATTGATAACAATTTTTTCAATACGAGGGATCTGCATAACATTTTCGTATTTAAACTTTTCTTGAAGAGCCGAACACACCACTTCAAGATAATGCGCTTTCATACGCGATTCTTGCTTTTTCTCAGCCATTAATCAGTTCTCCCGAACGTTTGGCAATACGGACTTTCTTGCCGTCTGCCTCAATACGGAAACCAACACGGGTAGGCTTACCATCCTTGGGGTCTTTCACCGCCAAATTCGACAGATTAATCGGCGCTTCTTTGGAAATAATCCCAGCTTCTTGCGTTTGGGTCTGACGTTGATGACGTTTTACCATATTGATGCCACCTATAATGGCCATACCTTCTTTAGGTAGCACTTTAAGCACTTCACCATCACGCCCTTTATCCTTACCGGACAAAACAACCACTTTATCGCCTTTACGGATCTTTTGCATCGAACCTCTCCTACAATACTTCAGGAGCGAGCGAAATGATCTTCATATGGTTCTTTCCACGAAGCTCGCGGGGAACCGGTCCAAAGATACGTGTACCGATCGGCTCTTTCTTATTATCCACTAAAACAGCAGCATTATGGTCAAAACGAATAACGCTACCATCTGCACGACGAATATCCTTGGCGGTACGCACCACCACAGCTTTCATCACATCACCTTTTTTTACGCGGCCACGAGGAATAGCTTCCTTAACAGAAACGACGATGATATCGCCTACTGAAGCATATTTCCGTTTCGAGCCGCCCAGCACCTTGATGCACATGACACGACGAGCGCCAGAATTATCCGCAACATCGAGGTTTGTTTGCATCTGAATCATGACTGGCCGCCTTCTCTTAATGTTTCGTCCGGCTGTGCCTCTGACACATCCGGACTTGCCTGTCAAACAATGATTTAACTTCTTATAAAATTATTGAGATTTCCCACTAATCCTATAATAAGTTACGCTCCTTACGCTGCACCGTCTACAACAACAATCCAGCGTTTATCTTTAGAGATTGGTTTTGATTCTTGAATAAAAACCTGATCCCCAGTTTTAAATTGGTTATGTTCATCATGCGCTTTGTATTTTTTCGATTGACGAACCGTTTTTTGGAGAAGCGGGTGCGAATATCGACGCTCCACCTTTACAACAACAGTTTTGTCGCTCTTATCGCTGACAACAACACCCTGCAGAATGCGTTTAGGCATGTCTTACTTCCTTAAGCCTTGCTTTCGACCGCCTTCTGGCGGGCAATGGTTTTAATACGTGCAATGTCACGACGAATTTGTTTTACACGTGCGGTTTTTTCTAATTGGCCCGTTGCTTTTTGAAAGCGCAGATTAAATTGCTCTTTCTTCAACTTCACCAACTCATCGGTCATTTGATCGAGCGTTTGCGCTCGGATTTCTGCGGCTTTCATCGCTAACCCCTTATTCAGCTATGCGCTGGATGAAACGTGTTTTTATAGGCAATTTAGCAGCACCTAAGCGCAATGCTTCTCGTGCCACACTTTCTGGCACTCCGTCAAGCTCAAACATAATTCGGCCTGGTGCCACACGAGAAGCCCAATAGTCAACACTACCCTTCCCTTTACCCATCCGCACCTCAGTTGGTTTGGAGGTTACAGGCACGTCAGGAAAAATACGAATCCACACGCGTCCCGTACGCTTCATATGACGCGTAATCACACGCCGAGCAGCTTCAATTTGGCGCGCTGTAATACGCTCTGGCTCAAGAGCCTTTAGGCCGTAAGCACCAAAATTTAGTTCCGTCCCGCCCTTCGAAGCGCCATGAATACGACCCTTAAACTGCTTACGGAACTTTGTGCGTTTTGGCTGCAACATTGTTCTTCACTCCAATCTGTCTCGCAACGCGTCTTAAGCGTTTTCGCGACGACGGTTCCCTGCAGAACCTTGATTATCACTTTCCAAAGCACGGCGTTCAGAAGCCATCGGGTCATGTTCAAGGATTTCACCTTTAAATACCCATACTTTAACACCGCAAATCCCATAAGCGGTCTCTGCCTCTGCCGTACCATAATCAACATCAGCGCGCAATGTGTGAAGAGGCACACGCCCTTCGCGATACCACTCCATTCGCGCGATTTCTGCACCACCAAGGCGGCCCGCACAGTTAATTCGAATACCCTCAGCACCAAGCCGCATGGCCGACTGTACTGCACGTTTCATCGCACGCCGAAAAGCCACCCGTCTTTCCAATTGTTGGGCAATTGATTGCGCAATTAAAGTTGCATCAACTTCTGGTTTACGAACCTCAACAATATTCAAAGACGTATCAGCATTTGTCATTTGCGCTAACTTACGACGCAATTTCTCAATATCCGCGCCCTTTTTCCCAATAATTAAACCGGGACGCCCAGCGTGAATAGTAACACGGCACTTCTTATGAGGCCGCTCAATTACAACCTTAGAAATCGCTGCTTGTTTCAAGTCCCGCATAAGAAATTCACGAATCTTTAAATCCTCATGCAAAAGGGAACCATATTCACCCGTATCTGCATACCAACGCGAATCCCATGTACGGTTAATCCCCAAACGCAAACCAATTGGATTAATCTTCTGACCCATCAAACGGCCTCCCCTTTAGCGGTAGCTTCACGTACGACAATAGTCAAATGAGAGAAAGGTCGTTCAATCCGACTTGCCTTTCCACGACCACGCACATGAAAACGTTTCATCACAATCGATTTGCCAACATGAGCCTGAGAAACAACCAAAGAATCTACATCAAGATCATGGTTGTTTTCCGCATTAGCAATCGCCGACTCTAAAGTTTTTTTCACCACAGCCGCTATACGCTTGCGAGAAAATGTCAAATCAGCCAACGCCCGCGCTACAGGCTTGCCACGAATCATCGCAGCTACCAAATTTAATTTCTGGGGACTAACACGAATTGTCCGCGCAACAGCTTGCGCCTCATTATCTTTAAGCTGGCGTGGAGCCTTAGCTTTGCCCATGGTTACTTCCTCTTCGCTTTCTTATCCGCACCATGACCATAATAGGTCCGCGTGGGAGCGAATTCGCCAAACTTATGCCCAACCATCTCTTCGGATACAGAAACAGGCACATGCTTGCTTCCATTGTAAACCCCAAAGGTCAAGCCCACAAATTGCGGCAGAATAGTGGAGCGCCGACTCCACATTTTAATAACTTCATTGCGACCGCCGCTACGTACCTTCTCAGCTTTCTTGAGAAGATAGCCATCGACAAACGGTCCTTTCCAAACTGAACGAGCCACTTTAGACTACCTCTCTTACTTTTTGCGCTGATGACGTGAGCGCATGATAAATTTATCAGTCGCCTTGTTTGAGCGAGTGCGTTTACCCTTTGTAGGCTGCCCCCAAGGCGAGACTGGATGACGACCGCCTGACGTACGTCCTTCACCTCCCCCATGAGGGTGATCAACCGGGTTCATGGCAACACCACGAACATGTGGCCGTTTACCCCGCCAACGCGAACGACCAGCCTTTCCATCATTAATGTTGCTGTTATCTGGATTAGAAACCGCCCCAACCGTTGCATAGCATGCACCAGCAACCAACCGCTGCTCACCCGAATTTAAACGCAAGATCGCCATACCTTGATCACGCCCCACCAATTGAGCGTAGGTGCCAGCTGAACGAGCAATTTGTCCACCTTTGCCTGGCTTCATTTCCACATTATGGATAATGGTGCCTACAGGCATATTACCAAGTGGCATAGCGTTACCAGGTTTTACGTCCACTTGACTTCCCGCTATTACGACATCACCAACGGCAAGCCTTTGCGGCGCCAAGATATAACTTAAAGTGTTGTCTGCATAACGAATAAGAGCAATAAAAGCTGTACGATTTGGATCATATTCCAAACGCTCAACTGTTGCAACCATATCACGTTTTTCACGTTTAAAATCAACAAAACGATAGCTACGCTTATGACCACCACCTTGGAAACGAGCCGTCACTCGTCCATAATTGTTTCGTCCACCCTTAGAAGATAAACCCTCAGTCAAAGCCTTGACAGGTTTCCCCTTATAAAGAGTCGTACGATCAACAATAACAAGCTGACGTTGCCCAGGCGTGGTCGGATTAAAGTGCTTGAGTGCCATTATTCTTAACTCCGAGCCTCTTAAAGACCTGTCGAAACGTCGATAGACTGACCTTCAGCCAGCGTCACGATCGCTTTTTTCACATCACTCTGCCGACCAACAACGCCTTTGAACCGTTTCACTTTACCCTTACGGGTCGCCGTGTTGACTGCTTTCACTTTTACGCCAAAAAGCGCTTCAATAGCAGCCTTGATTTCAGGCTTTGTCGCTTTCGGCGCGACATTAAACACAACTTGGTTATACTCAGAAACCATGGTTGATTTTTCGGTAATAACCGGACTGACAATTACGTCGTAATGGCGAAGATCCGTCATTTGAAACGCTCCTCAAGGATCTCGACAGCTGCTTTGGACAAAACAAGCTTGCCGCGACGCAGAATGTCATAAACGTTAATCCCTTGTACAGGCAAAACATCAATATTAGGGATATTAGCCGCTGCACGAGAGAAATTTGCATCCACCTCTTGTCCTCCAATCAACAAAGCATTGGCAAGTCCAAGCTTAGCAAAATTCGAAACAAGCAGTTTCGTTTTTGCTTCACCCGCAGCCAAATTATCAACAATGATAAGGTCATTGTTTTTTGCCTTTGCAGAAAGAGCTAATTTCAGGCCAAGTGCCCGAATTTTTTTTGGCAAATCATGAGCATGCAAACGAGAAACAGGACCGTGGGCTTTACCACCACCGCGAAACTGCGGAGCACGTGCCGAAGAATGGCGCGCCCGCCCTGTTCCTTTTTGCTTATACATCTTAGCCCCAGTGCGCGATACATCGGCACGACCTTGAACCTGATGCGTACCTTGCTGACGGCGAGCCAATTGCCAACGGACAACCCGCTGCAAAATATCTTCCCGAGGAGTTAAACCAAAGACTTCATCCGAAACCTTTAACTTACCGGCCTCTTTTCCTTCCAAAGTTGTAATCGTAAGATCCATTATTCAGCTCCCTGAGCTACTGGGGCTTCAGCGTCTACTTTTGATTCCACCACTTGACGCAAACCCGCTGGCCTTGGCGTATTGTCTGGAAGGCTCCTTTTAACAGCATCACGCACTAAAATCCATGCCCCCTTAGAGCCAGGAACAGCTCCACGCACCAAAATCAACCCACGATCAACATCTGTAGAAACAACTTCAATATTCTGCGTTGTCACACGGGTATTCCCCATGTGTCCAGCCATTTTTTTGCCCTTAAATACTTTACCTGGATCTTGGCGCTGGCCTGTCGATCCATGAGCACGATGTGTGATCGAATTACCATGGGATGCACGGTGGCCACCAAAGTTGTGTCGCTTCATTACACCAGCGAAACCCTTACCAATTGAAGTCCCCGTCACATCAACCTTTTGCCCAGGAACAAAATGCTCAGCAGTGATTTCTGCACCCACATCAAGCAAATTCTCAGGACTCACACGAAATTCAGCCAATTTTGCCTTGGGTTCTACCGTAGCTTTTGCAAAATGCCCTCTCAAAGCCTGCGAAGTATTCTTTACCTTCGCAAGACCTACACCTAATTGAACAGCCGTATAACCATTCTTCTCTACTGTACGCTGAGCTACCACCTGACAATTTTCTAAACGTAGTACTGTCACAGGTACATGCTCGCCCGCATCGTTATAGATACGCGTCATGCCCAGCTTCTGTGCTATTACACCTGAACGCATCGGGTTCGTTCCTTCTGTCCCCAGCCTTAAAGCTTGATCTCAACATCCACACCAGCAGAAAGATCGAGCTTCATCAGCGCGTCCACTGTTTGTGGCGTCGGATCAACAATATCAAGAAGACGCTTATGTGTGCGCATTTCAAATTGCTCACGGCTCTTCTTATGGATGTGCGGCCCACGATTGACCGTAAATTTCTCAATCCGCGTTGGAAGCGGAATGGGACCACGGACGTTGGCACCGGTACGCTTGGCGGTCGATACAATCTCCCGCGTCGAAGCGTCAAGAATCCGATGATCAAACGCTTTCAAGCGAATGCGGATGTTCTGACCGTTCATACCTTCATTTCCCTGTCATGCGGCGTGCAAGAGCACGCCTTAACAATTAATCTCAACTATTCAACGATCTGTGAAACGATTCCCGCCCCAACGGTGCGGCCACCTTCACGAATTGCAAACCGAAGCTTTTCTTCCATCGCAATCGGCACAATCAACGACACATCCATCGCCACATTGTCACCAGGCATAACCATTTCCGTCCCTTCAGGCAAGCTAACAATGCCTGTCACATCCGTAGTACGGAAATAAAATTGTGGACGGTAATTCGTGAAAAACGGTGTATGGCGACCGCCTTCATCCTTGGTCAAAATATACGCCTCAGCCTTAAACTTCGTGTGCGGTGTAACTGAACCAGGCTTTGCCAAAACTTGCCCACGTTCAATCCCTTCGCGATCCACACCACGCAACAGAGCACCAATATTATCACCCGCTTGCCCTTGATCCAAAAGCTTGCGGAACATTTCCACACCCGTTACCGTGGTCTTTGAGGTAGGGCGAATACCAATAATCTCAACTTCTTCACCAACCTTGACGATCCCACGCTCAACACGACCCGTTGCCACCGTCCCACGACCAGAAATTGAAAATACATCTTCAACCGGCATCAAGAAAGGTTGATCCACAGGACGCTCAGGCGTTGGAATGTAACGATCTACCTCAGCCATCAAGCACGTACAGCATCTTCACCAATCGCTTTATTAGAATCTTCTAACGCCGCCAAAGCTGAACCCTTCACAATAGGGATATCATCGCCTGGAAAGTCATACTTAGAAAGAAGTTCACGTACTTCCAATTCCACCAATTCTAACAACTCTTCGTCATCAACTTGATCAACCTTATTCAAGAAAACAACAATCGCCGGCACACCAACCTGACGCGCCAAAAGAATGTGCTCACGGGTCTGCGGCATTGGACCATCAGCAGCAGAAACTACCAAAATGGCTCCATCCATTTGTGCCGCACCAGTGATCATGTTTTTTACATAGTCAGCGTGACCAGGACAATCCACATGCGCATAGTGACGCGCCTCAGTTTCATATTCAACGTGCGCAGTAGAAATCGTAATCCCACGAGCCCGTTCTTCCGGCGCCGCATCAATTTGATCATAGGCCTGATATTCACCAAAATATTTGGTAATCGCTGCTGTCAAGGATGTCTTACCATGATCAACATGCCCAATCGTGCCAATGTTCACATGCGGCTTCGTACGTTCAAATTTGCTCTTTGCCATGTGAGCTCTCCATATTCTGCCCCAAGGGCTAGGTTTCCATTATACGTAACCGCCTGATTACGCGTATTTCTTCTGAATTTCCTGAGACACCGCCGCCGGCACTGGCTCATAGTGATCAAATTGCATCGTATATTGGGCACGACCTTGACTCATTGAACGAAGTGAATTCACGTACCCGAACATATTAGCCAAAGGCACCATAGCATTAACTACTGTAGCAATGCCTCGCGCTTCTGTACCAGAAATTTGCCCACGCCGCGAATTCAGATCCCCAATAACATCACCCACGTAATCCTCTGGTGTAACTACTTCTACCTTCATAATAGGCTCAAGTAATTGTGCACCAGCCTTTTGCGCACCCTCACGAAAGGCTGCCCGAGCAGCGATTTCAAAGGCTAATACAGATGAGTCAACATCGTGATAAGCTCCATCAATCAAAGTAGCCTTTACGCCCAACATAGGGAAACCAGCCAAGGGACCAGAACCCATAACACTCTCAATCCCTTTTTGAACACCAGGGATATATTCTTTTGGCACAGCACCCCCAACGATCTTCGATTCAAAAATGAAATCATCGCCTTCATGCGGCTCAAAAATAACCTTAATCCGCGCAAACTGTCCAGAACCACCCGATTGCTTCTTGTGAGTATAATCAATTTCCGCTTGACGTGTAATAGTCTCTCGGTACGCAACCTGCGGCTGACCTACATTAGCCTCGACCTTAAACTCTCGCCGCATCCGATCGACAATAATATCAAGGTGCAACTCACCCATACCAGCAATAATTGTTTGACCCGATTCTTCATCAGACTTCACACGAAAAGAAGGATCTTCTGCCGCCAAACGATTTAAAGCAATCCCCATTTTTTCTTGGTCAGCCTTGGTTTTCGGTTCAATAGCAATCTCAATCACAGGATCAGGAAATTCCATACGCTCCAAAATAACAGGCTTCAACGGGTCACATAATGTATCACCAGTAGTCGTCTCTTTCAAACCAGCAAGAGCAACAATATCACCAGCAAAAGCCTCTTCAATATCTTCCCGTGAATTGGAGTGCATTTGCAACATACGTCCCAAACGCTCTTTTTTTCCCTTCACAGTATTCTCCAAGGAAACGCCTTTTTGCACCTTACCAGAATAAATTCGACAAAAAGTCAAAGAACCGACAAATGGATCATTCATGATCTTAAATGCCAACATAGAAAGCGGCGCATCATCCGATGATTCACGAGTGGTCTCAAGGTCGGTTTTGACATCAATCCCATTAATCGCAGGCACATCAACTGGTGAAGGAAGATAATCAACCACAGCATCCAAAAGCGGCTGCACACCCTTATTTTTAAAAGCAGTTCCACAAAGCACTGGGTGAAATTGCACCTCAATCGTGCCTTTGCGAATCAAAGCAGCAAGCTCCTCTTGGCTAGGCATATTTCCTTCTAAATAAGCTTCGGTTGCAGCCTCATCAACCTCTACCGCCATCTCAATCAATTTCTCGCGGTATTCCTCAGCCTTTTCTTTTAAATCTTCAGGAATATCAGCAATAGTTGCAGGTGCACCAATCGAACCATCCCACAGAAGCGCCTCCATCCTAACAAGGTCGACCACTCCCTGAAAATCATTTTCAGCACCAATAGGCAACTGCACCACAAGAGCCTTTGCCCCAAGACGACTTTCAACCATTTCTACGCTACGGTAAAAATCAGCACCAATTTTATCCATTTTATTGACAAAAACCATGCGCGGGACATGATACTTTTCTGCCTGACGCCAAACAGTCTCAGTTTGCGGCTCAACACCAGCATTAGCATCCAAAAGAGCAATCGCCCCATCTAATACCCGTAAAGAACGCTCAACTTCGATCGTAAAATCAACGTGTCCAGGCGTATCAATAATATTAAAACGACGTTTTCTCCCATCACGCCCTTCCCAAAAGGTAGTAGTCGCCGCGGAAGTAATAGTGATACCGCGCTCTTGCTCTTGAGCCATCCAATCCATCGTCGAGGCACCATCATGGGTCTCACCGATTTTATGGTTCTTACCTGTGTAGAACAAAATACGCTCGGTCATTGTGGTCTTACCGGCATCAATATGCGCCATAATACCAAAATTACGATAGTCTTCGATTTTATATTCGCGAGCCATGCTTCCGCCTTAAATCAAAATTTATATTACCAACGATAATGCGAGAAAGCTCGATTCGCCTCAGCCATACGATGCGTGTCTTCACGCTTTTTCACAGCTGAACCACGATTACTTGCCGCATCCATCAATTCCCCTGAAAGGCGATCAACCATCGTTGTTTCATTTCGGTTACGCGCCGCCGCAATCAACCAGCGAATCGCTAAAGCCTGACGCCGCTCAGGACGCACATCAACTGGCACCTGATAGGTGGCTCCCCCCACACGACGCGAACGCACTTCCACATGTGGAGCTACATTTTCCAGCGCCTGATGAAATAAAGCAACAGGCTCATTTTTAGCTCTTTCTTTAAGCACATCCAAGGCACCGTAAACAATGCGCTCAGCAACGGACTTTTTACCATCTAACATGATGGCATTCATGAATTTTGTAATTACCAAATCACCAAATTTTGGATCTGGATTAATTTCACGCTTTTCTGCTTTATGACGACGGGACATATATCTTGTCTCTCAATTTATTTCGGACGTTTCGCGCCATATTTCGAGCGGCGCTGTTTACGATTCTTCACACCCTGCGTGTCAAGAACTCCACGAATAATGTGATAACGCACCCCTGGCAAGTCTTTTACACGACCACCCCGAATCATCACTACAGAGTGCTCCTGAAGGTTATGCCCCTCACCAGGAATATATCCAATGACCTCAAAACCATTAGTTAACCGCACTTTAGCAACCTTACGGAGAGCTGAGTTGGGTTTCTTTGGGGTCGTCGTGTAAACACGAGTGCAAACACCACGTTTTTGCGGATTCGCCTGCAAAGCAGGAACCTTATTACGCTTAACCGGCGCAATGCGCGGTTTGCGGATCAACTGGTTTACGGTAGGCATTCAACCTTCCTCTTTTCAATCTTTCGTTTCACCCTAAAGGCTCTTCGCCATTATCCCACAGAGTGAGAATAACAATTATTCATGCACAAAACCGAGTTATCCTACATTACGCAGGTTACTCGATTACAAAAGCAGAGGAAGCTTACGCTTCTTGCACCTGGCATTGCTTTTTAAAACCGTAAAATAAACCCTGTTTGAGACTGCATTCCACTCTAGGCCAATATATATTGACAGGATGTTATAAACCTCACATGAGTTCTAATGTCGTTTGGATACCCCTAAAGCAAGGTCACGTCAAGAGGCAGAAGTGAAAAAACCCTAGTTTTACGCAAAAGTTAAGCACCCTTGCTTTCTCACGACTTAAAACTTGCCTAAATATTCAGATTATAGCAGGGACCACTCTAGCCCATTGTCAAAAGAGGCTAGAATCGCCCCTATAAATAGGAAATCTAGCGATTTAATCTAAAGAATCATCTTGTCAAATCATATAAAGCCTTTACACTCGCCCTATGAAAATCGCTACATGGAATATCGCTGGCATCAAAGCTCGCCACGAAACTCTTATCACTTGGCTAGCCCAAAAGACGCCTGATATTGTTTGCCTGCAGGAAACAAAAACCATTGATGAAAAATTTCCACGCGACGCCATAGAAGATTTAGGCTATCATATAGAAGCCCACGGGCAAAAAAGCTTCAATGGCGTGGCCGTTCTCTCAAAACAAAAACCTGACGAAGTTATCCGAGGCCTGCCCGGAGACGTCGAAGATGAACAGGCTCGCTATATAGAAACGGTCTATTCCACTACCACAGGCGTCTTGCGTGTGGCCTCGCTTTATTTGCCAAATGGCAACCCCATAAGCGGTCCTAAATATGCCTATAAATTGCGCTGGATGGAGCGACTTTACAACCACGCAAAACAGCGCCTTTCTTATGAGGAGCCTTTGATCCTAGCCGGAGATTATAATGTCATCCCCCAAGAAAAAGATGCAAAAAAACCCGCCCAATGGTGTGAGGACGCCCTCTTTGTACCTAAAACCCGCGGAGCCTTTCAAAAAATATGTAACCTTGGTCTTTATGACGCCATACGTTGTGTAAGCGATGAATCACTGTATAGTTTTTGGGACTTTCAAGCAGGCGCTTGGCCTAAAAATAATGGGATACGTATCGATCATCTCCTACTATCCCCCGAGGCTTTAAATCATTTAAAGAATGCAAGTATAGAAAAATCCCTGCGTGGATGGGAAAAACCTTCTGACCATGTGCCCGTATGGATTGAATTAATGCTTGATTAGATCATAGTATTGCGTATTGTAAAAAATGCAAATGCACGGTTGTAGAACTTATAATTACAACATATCTCAAGTGTTTGTGCGACATACACGGCTAAATGGATCGACAATGGAGGAACCTAATGAAACAAGATATTTTGTGTAGCTTTGCTACTATATTTGCTTTAGCCGCCAGCTTAATGGTCGGATCAGCAAATGCACAAAACGCATCAGACACACTTAAAAAGATTAAACAAACGGGTCAAATCACCCCCGGGGCAGGGGAATCATCAGGCCTTGCTACGCTTTAGGCGATGGAAAATATGTACGATTTCATACCAAAATGGCTGAACGAATTATCTATGATAATTCAATAAAAATCAATTACCTACCCATAACATCACAAAATCGTATCCCCTTTTACAAAAGGGATAAATCCATTTTAGCTGCCAATGTCGCCAAATCTTAAAGACTCAAAAATTATGTAATCTTAGATACTACACTTTCGGTCGAACCTATAGCCTGCATGCTTCGGATTGGTGATCAAAACCTCAAAGCGGCCATCGACGGAAGCATTGTACGACAAGTTAAAGATGGCTCTTTGGAAAAACTTTATAATAAATGGTTTATGCAACCCACGCCGCCTTTAAATACTATTATGAATTTGCCGCTCTCGCTATTTACTAAAGAACACCCAAACAGCAAGCCTATGAAAGATTACATACAAAACAAATGAATTTTTGGGGGCTGTATCCCCGTCTTGTAAATCAGCCCCCTAAATTAACCCAACAAACTTTCGCTAATAAGTCTACCTATGTATGTGATCAATTATGAAGGATTCATATCTTATGACGCCCCTTTATTGGAAAATATGAGATGAATTTTTCTTTTCTTTGTTTAGATGATTTAACGCATACGCCCGTACATCATTGTTTGGGTACGAAAGGTTTGAGTCAGACCTACCTTGATACATTATTAAGTGCACTTTTAAATACAGTGATCTTATCAGTGTCATCGCTTATCTTAGCGCTTGTGGTAGGCATTCTGGTTGGCACTATGCACACATTACCGCCCACATTTTTTATCAACCGCTTCGTGCGGGCGATGGCAAGGGCTTGGGTTGAAGTCACACGAAATGCCCCGCTTTTAGTACAAATCTTCCTTTATCATTTTGTTATGCCAAAAATCTACCCACCCGCCTTACACTTTCCGCCCATTTTTTTAGTGGTATGCGCTTTAGGCTTTTTCACTTCAACACGAATCGCCGAATTGATGCGTGCAGGAATTGAAGCTATCCCTTCTAATCAGCGCTATGCCGCTCTCGCCATGGGCTTTACCACCTTTCAAACTTATGGCCATATTCTGATCGCCACTGCATTTCAAACCATTTTTCCAGCACTTATCTTGGAATTCATGGGGATTGTAAAAAACTCCTCGGTAGCTTTTGCTATCTCTATCCATGAATTAATGCAGTTTCAATCACAAACCATTGGAGAAATGAGTCACGTCTATGAAAATTGTATCCTTGTACTTGTTCTCTATACACTCATATCCTTGGCCGTCTTTGCTATTATGCGCCTTATTGAAACCATGCTAACTGTCCCTGGCTTTCAAACGGAGAAAAAATAAGCATGCATAATTTTTGGCCCTATTTGACATTCAATTTCTCAGGCTTTAATTTCTCTTTTTTTACCTTAGAAACTTTTCGTGCCTATATTCTTTCTGGCCTCGCCTTTAGCGTTCTCCTCACTGTAGTAGCTACGCTATTAGGCCTTTTCTTTGGTGTAGCACTAGCCTTGATGCGGCTATCTTCCTTTAAATTATTATCATGGATTTTGCCGCTATCTATACCACCGCCATGCTATCCAGCCCCTTAGTCATGGTTATTTTATGGTTCTTTGTCCTTCTACCTTTTATCACCGGTCAATCAATTGGTGCTAATAAATCAGCTCTCATCACCTTTACGGCCTTTGAAAATGCAGGCGAAGCTCTGGGTATGACATATTGGCAAAATATGAAAATTGTTATTCTACCACAAGCCTTTCGCAACATGCTACCAGCTCTATTGACTCAAATTATCATCTTATTTCAAGATACATCGCTTGTTTATGCCATCAGCGGCAATGATCTTTTGAAAGGCTTTGATATCGTCGCCAATAACTTTGGTGCCAAACAAGAAGCCTATCTGATGGCCGCTCTCTTTTACTTTATAATCTGCTTTACACTTTCGCAGATTGTCGCTTATTTTCAAAAAAGAATCGCCATTATTCATTGATAGGAAAGCCCATGCTCAACCCAATGATTGAAATGAAAAATGTCTCTAAATGGTATAATAGTTTTCAGGTTCTGAAAGACTGCTCTGCTATAATTAACAAAGGCGAAGTAGTGGTTATCTGTGGCCCTTCTGGCTCAGGTAAGTCAACGCTGATTAAAACAATCAACGCTCTTGAGCCCATTCAAGAAGGAGAAATTTGGGTTAACGGCACTCCAGTCCACGACAAAAAAACAAACCTACCCACATTACGCGCTAAAGTAGGCATGGTATTTCAACATTTCGAGCTCTTTCCTCATCTGTCAGTCATAGATAATTTGACCATTGCTCAAATCAAAGTCTTAGGTCGGAAAAAAAGCGAAGCTATAGAATACGGTGTTAAGTACCTTGAACGTGTAGGACTTATCGACCATAAGGAGAAATTCCCAGGTCAGCTTTCTGGCGGACAACAGCAGCGGGTAGCCATTGCTCGCGCCCTCACCATGAATCCTGTTGTCATGCTGTTTGACGAACCAACCTCAGCGCTCGACCCTGAAATGGTAGGAGAAGTGCTTGACGTTATGGTAACTTTAGCGCAAGAAGGCATAACAATGGTTTGCGTCACCCATGAAATGGGCTTCGCCCGTCAAGTTTCAAACCGTGTTATCTTTATGGACAGCGGCGAGATCATCGAGGACTGCCCTTCACAAGCCTTCTTTGGTGACACAAGCCAACGCAACGCTCGCACTCAAGACTTTCTTTCAAAAGTCCTCAGCCATTAATTACCACATCATAATTAAACGCTTCGCCCATCGTTATTTCAAGGCGTAGCTTTCTTACAGTATACGTTAACGCATTTTTACGTAGCTATCTACCAGGGCAACAGCGTTGCGTCGCTCAGCCTCATCGGCAATGGCGAAAGCGCGTTCTTGAAGGGGACGTATCCATGTTTGATCCTCCTCGTCCGCTTGTTCAAAAGCGGCAGTCATAAACGCTAAACCGCGCACAGTTTTTCCTGTCTGAAATAGCATATTTCCAAATATGGCTTGAGCCACTGTATCGCCCTTTTTAGCAGCCAATTGGAGCCAGCGCGCCGCTTGGGTTGGATTTTTTTTTCCACCCTCCCCCCGCAAAAGCATAAGGCCAAGCTGACGTTGCGCTCGCGAATTACCATAGCTAATAGCCGCTTGAAAATAAAGCTTAAGAGCCCGCGCTGGATTCTCTTTTATAGGGGAGTCAGGGATACCCCTCTGCATATACCGCGCCACCTCAAATAAAGCATCAGAAAAATAACTCGCATCCTCTGAATCGGGATCGACAGCGTTGCGAATAATCCGAATAAAAAACTGATACGCTTCGTAAGCGTTTTGGGGGACGCCATCACCCGTAGCATACATATGGCCAAGCTTCCAACTCGCCCCAATATGACCCAAATCAGAAGCATCTCGTAAGGCTTTTAGTGCTACATCCTTATGGCCGCTTTTATAGGCTAAAACACCTTCACGAAAAATTTGAAAGGGGGTTTCATCCACTGCTGACCAGCCATAATCCCCAGCCCAAAGAAAAGAGATAACAACCCCAAGCACCATAGAAGCTTTGCAATGATATAAAAAAATAGTCCCCAAAGCAGATACACCCTTGCGGGCAACAACATTAAAAGAAAAAAGCCTTGTAGTCCTATGTCGATCGCAAACCAGTTGACAGGGCGCTAATCGCTTCATATTCATATTCATAAAATACCATTCATAGATTCAAAGAATCAACATTCTTACATAGCCACCTTTTGTGGTATCAATGCGACATAGCGTTCATAACAAACGGCAACCTATAGCAATAAAATGAACTAAAGCATAAAATATAGGCTTTGGCCACGGCCTGCCCTTTGCTATATACGCTTCTTGCAAGCGTCGACTCCTTCCCCCTACCCAATCCGGTCAAGCGCACGCATAATCTTCTCGTGAGCCGCTTCAAGCTCAATCAAACGATCGCGTTCTGCTGCCACTACATCAGGGCGAGCATTTTCCACAAACTTGGGATTGTTCAATTTTACATTAATTTTTGCACGCTCTTGGTCAATCTTAGTTTTGTCCTTATTTAAACGAGCACGTTCCGTATCAAAATTTATTAAATCGCCAAGCGGTAAACAAAAATTTGCTTCATCTAGCAATAATTGCGCGCAAGCGGCGGGAGCAGTTTCACCATAAATCACGCTTTCCGCCCGAGCGAGCTTCTTAATAGCCGTTAAGTGACGCTCAGTCCTAGCTTTTGTTATCTCTCCCGCCTCGACAATAACCAAGGATGCATAAGCACCAGCAGGCACATTCATTTCTGCCCGCAAAGAGCGGATACCCGTCACAAGCGTAATCAGCCAATTGATCTCTGCTGCCGCCTCAGGGTCATTAAAATCTTCTTTTGGCCAGGGAGTCAAAATCAATAAAGCAGAGCGGGCGTTATTTTCCCCTACGGTATGCGCCCATAATTCCTCAGTTATATAAGGCATAAAGGGGTGGAGAAGCTTATAAATTGTATCCAAAACCCAAGCAACACAAGCTTGGGTTTCTTGTTTGGCACCTATATCCTCACCTTGAAAAATTGGTTTAGCAAGCTCCAAATACCAATCACAAAAATAATTCCACACAAAGCGATAAAGAGCTGTAGCCGCCTCGCTAAATTTATACTGTTCAATTCCCTTCTCCACAGCAGAGACTGTCTTAGCAAGCTCAGTCAGAATCCAGCGATTCAAGGTAAGGCAACTTGTTTGAGGAAAAAAGTCAACGCTATGCGTAGCGCCATTCATCTCAGCAAAACGAGTTGCGTTCCATAATTTAGTAGCAAAATTGCGATAACCAGCAACGCGCTCAGGATCCAATTTGATATCACGCCCTTGAGCTGCCATGCTAGCAATTGTAAAGCGCAAAGCATCTACTCCATAGACATCCATTAACTGCAATGGATCAATCGTATTGCCTTTGGATTTAGACATTTTCGCGCCGTATTTATCGCGCACTAAAGCATTCAGATGCACTGTCCTAAAAGGTACATCGCCCATAAAATGTAGCCCCATCATCATCATCCGTGCTACCCAGAAAAACAAGATATCAAACCCTGTTACAAGCGTATGACTGGGATAATATGAAGCCAATTCCGGTGCCTTTTCTGGCCAGCCTAAAGTTGAAAACGGCCACAAAGCAGAAGAAAACCAAGTGTCCAATACATCTTCATCGCGCTTCAAGGGCACTGGCTTTCCATAATAAGTAAGTGCAGCGGTACACGCCTCCTCCTGGGTTTTTTCAACAAAAATTTTTCCATCCGGCCCATACCAAGCAGGAATTTGGTGCCCCCACCATAATTGCCGCGATATACACCAAGGCTGAATGTTTTCCATCCAGTCAAAGTAAGTTTTTTCCCACTGGGCAGGAATAAACTTTGTTTTCCCTGCTCTCACAGCTTCCATAGCAGGCTTAGCCAATTCAGCAGCATTTACATACCATTGATCGGTCAAAAGTGGTTCTAAAACAACTCCGCTGCGCTCACTATGAGGAACCATATGGGGGTGTTCAATGCAAGCAGCCAAATGTCCCGCAGCCTCTATACGGGCGATAATCACTTCGCGTGCTGCCATAGAATCTAAGCCATCAAGCTCTTGCACCAACTTTGATAAAGCATCACTCTCATCTATCCCCGCAAAAAAATTACCATTATCGCGCAAACGAATACGTCGCATTAAATCCAAAACAGTAATCGCAGGCAATTGATGACGACGCCCTACCTCAAAATCATTAAAATCATGCGCGGGGGTTATCTTTACAACGCCGCTACCTATCTCAGGATCAGCATAAGTATCAGCAACAATCGGTAACTTTCGTCCCACTAGGGGTAAAATAGCATAGGTACCAATTTTATCTTTGTAACGAGGATCGTCAGGGTGAACAGCAAGCGCTGTATCGCCCAGCAAGGTTTCAGGACGCGTGGTTGCAACAATGATAAAAGTGCTCTCATCAGCAGGGTCGAATGTCTTGCCCGCTAAAGGATAACGAAAATGCCATAAATGGCCTTTAACCTCCTTTTGCTCTACTTCTAAATCAGAAATAACTGTTTGTAACTTGCTGTCCCAATTTACAAGCCGCTTGTCTTTATAGATTAACCCCTGCTTATAAAGGGTGACAAATACCTCCAAAACCGCCTGCGATAAACCCTCATCCATAGTAAAACGCATACGCGACCAATCACATGATACACCTAACCGTTTCAATTGATGAACAATCGCTCCACCCGACTCCTCGCGCCATTGCCATACGCGGCTAACAAATTCCTTACGCCCTAGTTCCTGCCGCGAAGGCTCGCCCCGCATCGCCAAAGATTTTTCAACTACCATTTGAGTTGCAATACCAGCATGATCCATACCAGGTTGCATCAAAACATTTTTACCGCACATGCGATGATAACGCACTAAAATATCTTGCAGGGTGAAAGTAAGAGCGTGACCTATATGCAAAGAGCCCGTCACATTCGGGGGAGGCATCATAAGGACAAAAGATTCTGCATCTATGCTTGCGCCGGCGCCGGCCTTAAAAGCCTCGTTTACTTCCCATTGTTTGGCAATCCGCGATTCAATCACAGCGGTGTCATAAATTTTATCCAGCATTTCCTTCAGCCTTGTATCCCTAAAAAGTTTAGCACGCCTCCCCATCAGATTTAAACGCTAAGTCACACAGCAACCCTCAAGCTCTAGCCCTAAATTAAACCGCCGTAAAGTGGATATCCACATGCTACTTTCCTGTTTTTGCATTCCCTAACGCAATGCAGCAATAATTTTAGTAATCTCCTCACGCAGAATTTTTTCAGCCAAATCAGGCAGATGCTGTTGCAGCCAAGCACTTAAAACCGGACGCAACATAGTTTCAGCGATTTCCTCAGCCTCAGGAATCAAGTTTAAAGCTACATCCTCTTTCCTTATAGCGTCCTGTCTGTCGGCGCTAGGGGCTGGCTTTTCATGCAAAGCGCTTGCATCCCGAGCATTATGATCAGCCGCATCACGAACCGGCATGTTTTGCTCTGTTATTTCTGGAAACTCTACAACAGGGGCAGAAGACACCGCCTCTGCTACACTAGCTTCTTCTGCTAACGTTGGTAAAACATCAGAGCGGTTTTCCTCCATTGAAAGACCTATCCGCGCTGCCAAAGTCCGCATCGCTTCATCCACAGATAAATTACCATACTCGTCATCCTCAGACGGCAGGTTATTTAAACCATCAATCATATTAGCTGTACGATCTAAGCCTTCCATTTCTGAAGATTGTTGCGAAAGCTGAGCAGCTTGAACCGTGTTTTCTTCAATGATTTCACGAATAGAGGTAAGAATCTCATCCATGCTTGGCTCACGTAGTGCGCTGGAACCCTGTGCCATTTATACCCTCTTATCTAATTGTTACAACCCAAGCAAAAACATCATTCGAATCCATGGACAGGTTATCATAAAACCTACTGATCCTATATTATTTATCCGTTAGGCAGTTATACAGATTAAGTTATTTCTACCTACGGAACCCCTTTCGTTAATATAGCATAATAGGTCTAGATTACCAGAAAACCTACAAGAAAGAAGCCAAAAAACGCAATATCCCCAATATTCCATCTATAGAGCCATTGAATCGTGACCTGTATAATCCTCCCTCGCTAATTGTAGAAGGATCTCATAAACATCCAATATCGCTCAACGGTAAACTATAGAATATCAAAAAATGCCAAGCACCCGCCTTCATGCCCAATAAGCTCGCCAAAATTATGATACCAAGCTGATTATATAGGGAGCCCAGCGGCCGCCAAGCTATTTTGTTATGGGAAGAGAGATCCCTAATTGATCAGCCGTCATTCGTCCTAAAGCAGACCTCACATTATAACTGGCTACTATAACTCCTCGCTCAGCGCGAATAAGACCAATTTTCGCAGCAATCAATTGGCTACGTGCATTCAAAACATCAAGCGTTGTAGCCTGCCCCACGCGGTCTTCCTGCAATCGCCCGTTTAAAGCGATCTCCGCAGCCCGTACGCTATCGCGATAAGCCGTTACGGCGGTGCGTGCACCAACTAGCTGAGCCCAAGAAGAAGTCAAAGCTTGTCGAACTTCCGCTACAGATGAATCATATTGGATTTGTGCTTGTCCAGCTTTTTCTTTCGCCTTATGAACCTGTGCTGTTGTACGCCCACCTTGGAAAAGGGGCATTTGTAGAACCACCCCAATAGAGGTCGTCTGACCTTCTTTAGCCTGTCCTTGATAAATACGGTCATAAGAAGTGCTTGCCGAAAGACCGATCTGCGGTAGCATAGCTCCTTCTTGGGCTTTAACGCTATGAGAGCTCGCCTCTACCAAATAACGGCTATAAAGAATGGCTGGATGCGCTACCATTGCTTCACGGTAACTAGCATCTAAGGTTTCAGGTAATCCCGCAGCAGGTAAAGGTTTGTCAAGAACATCAGGCTCAACACCAATAATCCGTTGATAAACAGCCTCCGCTGTTTGTACATCGGCCCTTGCAAGACTAAGCTCGGAAAGTGCAATAGCGCGGGCGGCCTCCGCCTGAGCAAGATCTGTTTGCGTTCCTTCGCCCACAGAAATTTTGGCTTTGTAAGAGCGAACCTGCTCATCTAAAGCGCGCAAATTTTCTTGCCGCAGAGCGGCAATTTTACGGTATTGGTAGACATCAGCATAGGCCGTTGCGGCCGCCACAAAAATATCCTGCTCTGTATTACGTAAAAATTCTCTCTGGGCTTGCGCGCTTACTGAAGCCGCAGCAACTATATTTTGACTACTAAAACCATCGAATATTTTTTGATCAAGTTTAATACCCACCGAACCAGCAACAGCATAATCATCAGGCGCAAAGGGCGTTTTTTTACCCCCATACGTCGCGCTCACGCTCACTTGAGGAAAGTAAGCAGACCGCGCAATTGTAATATCATCATCAGCCATCACAACTGAAGCGCGGGTGCTATTGATTGTATAATTACGAATATATGCTTGCGTTAATGCTTGGGTCAAAGTCTCTGCATGAGCAAAGCACAATGGCCACCCCACCCAAAAAAACGCCAAAATTGCATATATCAATTTTCTCATAGCGCAACGCCCACCAATCCTAGCTTCTTAAATATTATTCTATGCAGATTCATATAATACCTCAAAAACGGATTAAATAAGCCTAAAAGACAAATTCTGACGCATTCAAAAGGCCAACCAAAGGCGGTACCGCAAGGTTAAATAAACGCTGCCCCGCTACAACGCCGCCTTCCTTCACATAAAGACGCGCAATACCCGCATTACCGTGACCCTCCACAGAAATCATCCTTCCCCCATCTTTCATTTGCATAAAAATCGCTTCAGGAATAAAATCAACTGCCCCCTCAAAAAAGACTAAATCATAAGGACCCTCGCTAGCGTAACCCTGATCAAGAGAGCCTTCTACTACGGCAACATTATCACATTGTTGTACTTTTAAAGTTTCAATACTCTGGGCGGCAAGATCTGTTTCACTTTCCAGCGCAATAACTGATGCCGCTAAATAAGAGATCAACGCTGCGCCGTAGCCACTATTAGCACCGATAATCAAAACCGCATCGCTCATTTTGATATCAGCAGCTTGTAAGAGCTTAGCTAAAGAGGCGGGTCTCATCATATAGCGACCAAGCGCTCCGCCCTGCCCCGTTTTTATTTGAATATCTATATCTAAATAACTCAAGCTTTTCAGAGGTTGAGGTGTAAAAGCTTCCCGCGGGGTTTTTAAAAAAGCAGCGAGTACAGGCAATTTAGTTACATCAACGGTACGAATTTGATTATCAACCATTTTGCGACGAAGCTCTGCAAAGTCTATAGCCATACTCTGATTCCTTCTATCTTTATACCCAGACATAACCCAGCATTCGTAGCGAAAATCTAACAAACTCTCGGGCACTCTCCATATATTTTCGCTCCACCCGCGATAGCCGTTAGTGATGTTACAAAAAACCCGCTTTCAGTCAATCACAAGTTTACATCATTGGCGTTTTATAAAAATAAATAATCAATTGCTTAATATTGCCTGCCTTATGGAAAACAGTCAATTTCGCGCTTACTTTTGTACTTTTCTTTGTTAAAAGGGCAGCCAAATTAAAACAAGCGCGTTCATACATAGCGGCCACCAGATCATCTAAGCAGTGACAAAACCCGCATAGCTAGCCTTGGAGCGATCATATCAAAAGCTATAAAGGCATAAAAACACAAACATAACTTACACTTTAATAATCTATTGATTTTCGCATATTGTGGAGGCCTCGCCCGGAATCGAACCGGGATACAAGGATTTGCAGTCCTCTGCGTAACCATTCCGCCACGAGGCCTCATGCCAAAAAATCTTGCTGTAAATACCACCCACCCAAAGCAAGCTTTCAGAATACTATCGTGCATAAGTCAAGCCGAGCCATTCGTCAAGAGCGTAAAACACTTTGCTAACTATTTATTAAATCCAAGATTACAACGCGATAGAACAGAGCAAAAAGATACCTTGCCCTGCGCTTAACTAGTCCTTTTTTAAACACGCTTATAAGAAAATATAAAGAATGGCTCCCCGGGCCGGATTCGAACCAGCGACCAACCGGTTAACAGCCGGTTGCTCTACCGCTGAGCTACCGGGGAATAATGCTCAAACGCTTAATGATGCTGGCTATAGCAAATGAAACTCCCTTTGCAAAGGGGAAAATCGTATTTTTACGATTTTTTTTCTCAAACCAAGTACTCTTCTTGATAAAACTATCCGTCCTAAAGCCCACCTGCCTAAAACAAATTTACAGCCACCCCATAAACAGAGCCTTGCTTAGACTATTTACTCATAAAACGCTCAAGACTAAACGAATAAAGGCTGCCAAGGCAGCCTTTAAAACATAGAACTTTTGGATGTCGCGAATTAAGCTGCTCTTTTTGCTGCTTTACGTGTTTCCCCCACCTTCGATCTTTTGGGTTTCCCACTCTTTATCGTACCTGGCCGGTCAGGTGCACGCAATTGCGCCTTCCCTTCACGTTTATGCTTTTGTCTTTTACGTCGTTTCGCCGCCCCTAAGCCTTCTTCCTTTTCTTTAGAAGAATGCTGCATTTTTGTGCGAGTATCTACAGGTTTCTCTGGCAAAGAACCAAATTGCGGTGGCAAGCCCTCTTGAACCAATTTCATCCGAATGACTCGTTCAATCGCTCGTAGCCGCGCCCTTTCTAGAGCTTCATCATAAAGGGTCAGTGCTTCACCACTTGCTCCATTGCGCCCCGTACGACCAATACGGTGCACATAATTTTCTGGCTCGTCAGGCAAATCATAATTGATAACATGACTAATACCTACAATATCAATGCCACGCGCTGCGATATCAGTTGCTACTAAAACACGCACCCCACCATCACGGAAGCTCTTTAACGCTCTTTGTCGAGCATTTTGCGATTTATTGCCATGAATAGCCGCCACGGGATAACCCGTTTTTTCTAAAAAAGAGGTAAGGGAATCGGCTCCGTGTTTCGTTCTCGTAAAAACGATCACACAAGACAGGAGTGGATTGGTTAAAAGTTTAGCTAAGGCCTCTTTTTTAGACCGCATAGCCACAGAAAAAATCTTTTGACTGATCTCACCCGCTGTTGTTCCTTGCGGAGCAACCGAAATTCGTTGTGGATCTTTAAGTAAGCTCTGAGCCAATTTCGCGATTGAATTAGGCATGGTTGCCGAAAAAAGTGCGGTCTGGCGTGCAGGATGGGTGAGTTTAGCAATAGCCTTCACATCATTAATAAAACCCATATCAAGCATACGATCAGCTTCATCAAGTACCAAAAAGCGTGTATGGGATAAATCAACTGCCTTTTCACGTATTAAATCCATCAACCGACCAGGGGTAGCGATCAAAATATCCACACCCGCAGCCATACGCTTAATCTGCGTAAAACGTGATACGCCACCCAAAATCAAACAAGTAGAAAGATGAGCCCCCTTAGCAACCAAACGGATTGCTTCCTCAATCTGTACTGCCAATTCCCGTGTAGGAGCCAAAATCAAAGCTCGGGCTGATTTCGGTACCCGCTTATCGCCCATCGCGATAATTTTGCTAAGTAAGGGTAACGTAAATGCCAGCGTCTTACCTGAACCGGTCTGAGCGATGCCCAAAACATCTTGATCACTCAACAAAACAGGAATAGCCTGCTCTTGAATGGGTTTTGCCATAGTCATAGCATTTTTTGTCAAATTATTCACCAACAAGCTGGGCAGGCCCAAAGCTTGAAAAGCATTTAGCACATTTTGTGTCAAAGCAAACTCTCTCTCAGTCACTCAAGGCGAGCAACCTAATATAATGCACATATCCGTAATTATCGGGGAAGCGCAGGGATTGATCATTGCTTAGGCACCAATGCAAGAGGCGATAGCGCGTCGTAACAGACCGCGTGCTTAAGCATTCCAGAACTTATCTCTGAATTCACGACAAAAAGCAACCATAATCGACATATTTCTACATTTAAGGTGAATCCACCACCTATTTACGCTTGATAATTTCCTGTGGCAACAAAACATGGCTAAAACCAGGATAGATTTCTACAAAAATCGGATTAGCAAGCGTCTGCTTGCCGCCAAAAACCAACCGCCATTGATTATCTTCGATAAAGGCCAAAATCTTATAATCCACAGCCGTTTTTGGCGTTTCTATATGGGCTGAAACCAAAGCGTAAGGCGTACCCGTTTCCGTCTGTTCATAAGTGATATGAATGGGATCTAAATAAAATGGACCAAAATTTGCTAATTGCTTCCTTAGCTCTTGCTGGAATGTTTTTTCTAAAACCTCAGGCGTTGTCTGAAGCCGCCTTGCGATTTCTTGATAAAGACGAACAGGAATAACCTGAGCAATTCTCTCTATGTCATTCTCTTGGCTGGCTTTATTCAAAGCTACAACTAAAGCGGTTAATTGCGTCTTTTGGTTCGTGGTGAGCGCTGCAGCCCAAGCAGTCGAAAAAGAAACAGATAAAATCACGAACCCCAGAAACAAACGTCTAAACATGGTAGCCCTCCTAGATCACAAAGTCGAATAACACTTGATCATTAGTAATATCGCGATAAGCCCACCCCATGGTTTGAAACTTTTCTTCCAAAAGCACAAAATTCTTCTGATCCTTTGTCTCAATAGCAATAAGAACTGAACCAAAATTGCGCGCTGATTTTTTTAAATATTCAAAACGGGCAATATCATCATCGGGCCCTAACTGCTCTAAAAAACCACGCAAAGCACCAGGGCGTTGTGGAAAGCGAAAAATGAAATATTTCTTCAAACCCTGAAAGCGTAAAGCGCGCTCTTTCACATCAGGCAATCGCTCAAAATCAAAGTTCCCGCCCGACACGATGAGCACAATCTTCTTGCCCCTCAAGTCTTGCGGTGAAATACTTTTCAATGCATCAATCGCAAGCCCGCCCGCAGGCTCCAGCACCACACCTTCCACGTTCAGCATTTCCAACATAGTAACGCAAAGACGATTTTCAGGAACAATCGTAACATCAAAAGGGGAAAAGCCCTTCAGCATCTCAAAATTCAAGGCTCCAACCTCGGCCACCGCCGCCCCGTCAACAAAAGTATCAATAGTATCAAGCTTCAAGCGCCGTCCTTCATTCAAGCAAGCAAAAAGGCTTGCTGCGCCCGCTGGCTCAGCAAAACGGATTTTTGTTGCCCAGCCGAGGCTACGAATAAAATGAGTTACTCCGCTAGCAAGCCCACCACCACCCACGGGGACGATCATCAAATCCGGCTCTCCTTCGCATGCCATAGATTTCCATTGTTCAACGATTTCATGCATCAGCGTCGCTTGCCCTGTGACAATACGCATATTATCAAAAGGCGGCGCCATCACTCCACCACCTTTTACCACAAAAGCTTGCGCTGCTTCATAGCATTGGTCAAACGTATCGCCCACCAAACGAATTTCAATAAATGGCCCTCCAAATGCTTTGGTTTTATCAATCTTTTGTTGTGGGGTCGTCACAGGCATGAAAATAACCCCACGACGCTGAAAATAGTTACAAATAAAAGCTAACCCTTGAGCATGATTTCCTGCCGAAGCACAAACAAAAGCTGCATTCTCCGCTATTTCATCAAGCATTTGCGAAATAAAATTAAATGCCCCGCGGATTTTATAAGACCGCACAGGCGTGAGATCTTCTCTTTTAAGAAAAATATCTGCTTGATATTTTTGACTCAAAAAGTCATTGCGTTGTAAAGGCGTTGGAGAAAAAAGAACCTGCAAAGCTTTCGCCGCTTTTTCAACATCCTCAATAAATTCACTCATCATCGCGTCCTCAAAGCCTTAAAATCGCTTCCCCCCCTGTTGTAGCGATAAAAATAAGCTTTGTCACCCACTTCACTTTTGTATAAAAGTCTAGCCCTTATTCTCGAACTATACTATAATAATGCAGAAGCATATCAAAAGCGCCCGCCTAGCCCAAACCTAATAGGGGAAACGGCCATGCCAACAGCAACGCATAATGCCTACTTGGTTCGCCTCATATATATAGTCCTTATGGGGTTCGGCTTTCCCATTATGCGCTATATGAGTACCCATTTCGATCCGCTCAATAATAATGCTGTCAGCTTTATTAGCAGCGGTCTATGCTTATGCGTTGTATGTACGATAAAATTCAAAACTACGCTTAAAAAATTATTTGCAAATTACAAGCTTATATTCGCCCTTTTGATTTTATCGATCTTCATGACTGGCAATCTCTTTTTCTTTGTGAGTGGTCTCAAACATACATCGGCTGTCTCCGGTAGTGTTTTCGGTATTCTTGCCATGCCCATAGGTAGCCTAATCGCAGCAATCTTTTATAAAGACGAACGCCGCGTTGTTAGTAATCGCTTTTTTATCTTTGGTGCCATCATCGCCATTATCGGCTCTTTTGTTTTCATGGCAGGCGGTCATACAGAAAAGACAAATATAGTCCAAAGCCTCGTCTTTGGTGGCTGGATTGGCTATATTTTTCTAACCTTATCCCTTCTCATCCAAACTATACAAAACCTCATTGTCAAAAAGCTTTCTACCTACCTCCCTACCATCGTCGTTACCACCGCTGCAGCCACTCTGGCTGGCTTCATCTTTCTAGGCTTAAGCATAACAACAGGTGTAATACATGAACTGACTCATGTCTCTACAAATCTACTTATCGGCTTGGCTCTTGCAGGAATTTATAGCGTTTTCGTCTCTATTTTAATTGCATTTTACATCATGGCCAGCCAGAGCGTGATCATTTTCTATACAACCCAATTATTGGTTCCCCTTTCTACCGCAATCATTGGATATCTTACTCTCGGTGAAACCCTTTCTACCCTACAAATCCTCGGTGCCTCTATCGTCATCCTCGGCTGTACCCTCGCGCTAAAACAGAGCAAAACCATACCAACCACTACCGCCTAAAATTACAAAGAGCGGAACTTTACCTCCCCTAGCCAATGGCTCGCCAAACATAGCGATTTTAATTTTGTTGGGGGGTTGATTGATAGAATAATTTATCCTATGAAGTGGGGGTCGCGGACGTGATGAAACTGGTATACATAACAGGCTTAAAACTTGTCGGCCTTCGGCCATGCGGGTTCGAGTCCCGCCGTCCGCACCACCACTCTACTAGGTAAGCGTAAAAACTGATTTACAGGTATTACTAAAACGCAAAAGCTGGCCGCCCATATTTTTGGCAAAAAGCCAATAAATGTGATGAAAATCATCCCAGCTCTTGATCTTAAAATAAAATCCCCCCATTATAATATTGGTTGTAAGCGCCAAAAGCGCCTTAAATTAAAAGAATCTTAACCGAAGGATATTTTCCTATAATGCCCGATCAGAATTCTGAAGAGCCTTCTTGTAGTCCCAAATTGTATGGTTCTCAATATAGGTTTTTTTCTTCTCATCCAAGACAGACGCCGCCGCCCATTACCCTATATCGTCTCATAGTAACTCCTTTTCATTCTTTGGCGAGGGCTTATAGCGTTAAAAAAACATGTCACCACTTAATGCTTATATCCTCATTGAGGCTTTCTCATGTTTGAATGGCTCGCCGACCCGCACGCCTGGCTCGGCCTTGTTACTTTAGTCTTTTTAGAGATTATCTTAGGCATTGATAATCTAGTTTTCATCGCGATCCTATCCGCCAAGCTCCCGCCTGCCTTACGGGAAAAGGCACGCCTCACAGGACTCAGCTTTGCACTGCTTATGCGGCTTGGGCTCTTAATGATCATTGGCTGGGCGATAACTCTTGATAAAGCGCTTTTTTCTCTTGGTCAGCTTGATTTTAGCTATCACAGTATCATCCTCTTGGTGGGAGGCGCCTTTCTTTTAGCAAAAGGAACGCTAGAATTACATGAGCGCCTAGAGGGAGTAGAACCCAATAGGGAGAGCATAGGAGGCTATGCTATCTTCTGGCAGGTAATTGTTCAAATTGTTGTATTAGATGCCGTCTTCTCACTTGATAGCATCATCACGGCCACAGGTATCATCCCCAAAGATCAAACGGCTATTATGTATATCGCCGTTATCATTGCTATGGTGGTCATGATGTGGGGTTCGGGGCCCCTTATGCGCTTTGTCAATCGCCATCCCACCGTTGTTATCCTTTGCCTTGGATTTTTAATGATGATCGGCTTCAGCCTAATTGTCGAAGGCTTTGGCTTCCACATCCCCAAAGGATACCTCTATGCAGCCATTGGCTTTTCTATCCTTATTGAAGCCTTTAACCAAATCGGCCGCCATAATCGTGAAAAACGTATCACTACCCATGACCTACGCGAGCATACCGCTAGCGCTGTTTTGCGGCTTTTAGGTGGTGGCAAAAAACAAGGTAACCTTCGAGAAACAGTCGATGTCATCGCCGAACAAGCGGCCGCCAGTGAAGTTTTCCACCCAGAAGAAAAACAAATGATTCGTAGCGTTCTTGATCTTGCTGATCGTCCCGTCCGCTCCATTATGTCACCACGTAATGAAATCGAATGGCTTGACTTGGAAACAGAAGAAACAGAAATGTGCAAAGAAATCCAAAACTTCAAACATAGCCGTATCATCTTAGCACGTGAGAAAATTGATGAGTTTGTTGGTGTGGCTTCTGTAAAGGATCTTTTACTCAACTTAGCGTCAAACAAAACCATCAATTGGCAAAAAGCTATGCGTCAGCCTTTAGTCATTCATGAAAATACTGGCGTTTTACAATTGATGGAAAAATTACGCCATTCTCCCATCCAAATGGCCATAATTGTTGACGAACATGGTTCTTTTGAAGGAGTTGCGACCCCAAATGATATCCTAGAAGCCATCGCTGGCGACTTCCCAGATGAAAATGAAGAGCCTGTAGTGCTTGAGCACTTGGAAAATGGGGGTCTCTTAGTAGAAGGCTATGCCGATATTCGCCGCCTGAGCGGCCACCTAGATCGCAACCTTGTCGATGAACTCGACCGCTACACCACCCTTGCGGGCTATATGCTATGGCATTTTGGACATCTCCCCACGGAGGGTGAAAGTTTTGAAGCTGAAGGCCTTAATTTTAAGGTTGCAGAAATGGAACGTCGCAATATTGGAAAAGTACTCATCTCCCCCATTTCCAACAAAAAAAATATATTAGATTAAAACTATAGGATCCTATGATAAAATCTATCAGCCTCGCGCGCGATCAAGAAAGCCTCCACCTTGCCTCGCAAGCGGGGGCCTCTACCGTTCTCTTTATAAGTGACGATAAAACGATACCCCTGCCAAAAGTTGAACCCGTCACCAGCGCCTCCACCATAGATTGCAACTCCCTTCCAAACAAAAACCTGCCTACACAAAAATGGCTTGCCCAAAGCCTAGCTGCCTATGAAGAAACATACGACCCCCAAGGATGGGACGAACTCGCTTGGCTGTTAACAACTGAGAATCCAGCTGCGCTCACCTTCCCCTCAAATCGTGCCATCGCTCTCATTCGTCCCGCTCACCTAAAAGCAGTAGAAAGCTTTGCCCAGCACAATTTTCGCATCCTTTTGCTTTACCACACTGTATCGGATCCTGCTTTATTTACGCATATCTCTCCTCTTGACCTTCACGAATTCTTCCGCGCCTGTCGCGCTCATCACTTACAAGCAGGTCTTATAGGACATTTTGAACCTCCAGACATTCCACGTATTTTGCTTTTTCAGCCAAATTTTTTAGGATTTTGGCCTCCAAACGATATGCTCACAACGCTCGTAACACAACACACAGACCCGCCCAGTACCATAACTGCTACTGATCGACTTATTGTAGAAGATTTTATTTTACCTATGGAAATAGGCGCCTATCAGAGTGAACATGGTAAAAAACAAAGGGTACGTTTTAATGTAGTAGTAGATATCGTACGCCCTACCACCCCTCCAAAGGATATGCACCACGTCTTCTCGTATGATATCATATTAGACGTCATCCGGACTCTTGCTAGCCAAGGGCATATTGTATTAGTCGAAGACTTAGCCGAACGTATTGCAGGCTTCCTTTTAACCTATCCACAAATCCAACAGACTCTTATAAGGGTAGAAAAACTTGATCTTGGCCCCGGTGCGGTAGGCATAGAAATTCGTCGGCGTCGATTTAATCAAAGCGCGATCCAGCCGCCGCACTAAGATTCAACTTTTGCACCTAGCTTGGGATATTGGCCTTCCAGCTGGCTACTCTTCTGGCCTGCTTTCCTAACACTAATCCGCCGATGCGCGTGAGTGGCGCGCCCTATATTGGTTAATTTCAAATAATGCTACAAAAAATAGAGAAATAACCAAAGGAATAATGAGATATAAAAGCCGAAAAATGATCAAAGCTACAATCACATCTGCGCGGTTCATATAGGGAAGACCCGCCATAAATAAAGCTTCCAAAACGCCCACCCCCCCAGCAGGCGCATTAGATAAAAGCGTTGCAGTAAAAGAGGCTAAAAACACTCCTAATATGGTGAGGAATCCTGGGTTGCCGACCACAGGCAAAACTGCATAAATAATGCCCGCAGCTCCCAAAATCTCTAAAGGTCCCACCACCAATTGTTGAGCCACAATCCGCAAATTCGGATAGGAGATCTGAAATTTTTTACCAATACGTAAAGGCCGTAATTGCAGCCAACTGCCAAATATATAAAGAGCGACAAAAGCCAGCATTAAAACGCCTAGAACCAGACTCACCCATTCGGGAATGTCTGCATGCACTAACCTAATCAAATTAGGGCGAGCAACCAAAACAATACCAGAAAGAAGAATAGTTCCAATCACAAAGGTAAAAGAACAGAATCCCACTAAAACCGCTACTTCTTGGCCAGTTAGTCCCTTCTTACTATAAGCACGATAACGTACCACTGCGCCTGAAAAAACCGAAGCGCCAATGTTATGAGAGAGCGCGTAGGTTGTAAAAGAGCACACAGCAATAAAAATCCAAGAAATTTTATGTCCTAGGTGTTGTAAAGCAATTCGATCATATCCTGCTAAGGCGGCATAAGCGAGGGCTGCAAAGAAACACGCCAAAAGCCAATGGTGGGCATCCAAAGCTTGCATGCGCTCCAACACATCAGAAAAAGAAATCGCAGCAAGCTTAATATATAGAATGCGAATCGATATCAGCATTGCGATAATACCGATAAGAGGCCATATAAGTTTTTTGATCTTCACGCCCGATTACTCGCTTTTTCTCTGCTCAGTCGCAGTGCCGTCCTCGAAGTCTCCATTAGCTTCAGCTGGCACCGCAAGCTCCGTGGACACCACTTCCGCCTCGCGCCTCTCCTCCTTTGTTTGCTCGTCTTGCATTGATAGAATATTTTCTACTTCTTCTTTGGAAAAAAGGCTCAGATCTTCCTTAGAAATAGGCCTTAAACCAGCAAGATATTCTATCATACCATTGGCAATCTCGTCGGCATCTGTTACCACGATATCCGCTCCCAAATCAATCAAATAAGCGGTTTCAGCATCGGCCAAAGCATGCGCAATAATTTTAAGATTGCTTTTCAAATGCCGTGCCTGAGCTACCACTTGCCCCGCTTCAATAATACTACGCATGGCGATTACCACTTGATGAGCCTTGTGCACATTTGCCGCTTCCATCACATCTTGATTGATCGCATTACCACGAATGACCTCAAGCCCATCACCTTCAGCCTGATCAGCGAAACGGCTTGCTTCTTCAATCACAACCAATGGCTCACCTTTTTGTTGCAAAGCCCGCGCTACCTTTTTACCAATACGCCCATAACCTATCAGAATTGTATGATCTATTTGCAAACTCCGTGCCTTTTCATCAGAGACAGAAGGCATAATATCAATCGTATCCTGCCCCCCAAGGGGTGGATACGCGGAACGTTCAAAATATTGATGCAAAGCGTCCGCCACCACAAATACTATAGGATTTAACAAAATTGAAAGAATAGCCCCACCAACGATCAAATCACGTGCCTCAGCACCTAATAAACCAAGACTACTACCTATCCCTACCAAAATAAACGAAAACTCTCCAATTTGCGCAAGGCTCGCCGAAATAGTCAACGCAGTGCTATTAGGATAGCGGAAGGCTCTGACAATCAAATAAGCCGCCGCCGACTTTCCAATAATAATGATAAATAAAGTGGCCAATAAAAGAAAGAAATTGTCAAACAGCTTGATAGGATCAAATAACATCCCCACCGACACAAAAAACAAAACGGCAAAAGCATCGCGCAAGGGAAGAGACTCTTCTGCAGCGCGATGACTTAATTCCGATTCACTCATAATCATACCAGCAAAAAATGCACCCAAAGCCAAAGATACATCAAAAAGCTGAGCTGCTCCAAAAGCCACGCCCAAGGCGATAGCTAAAACCCCGAGCCGAAAAAGCTCTCGCGACCCTGATTGAGCGGTGATCTTCAATAGCCAAGGAATAACCCGCCGCCCCACTACCAGCATAAGGAGGCAAAAAAGAACGATTTTAAAAATCGTAAGCCCAATAACGCCCCACAAGCCTAGCTGCAACCAATTAACGATAGGATCGGTAGAAAATGCACCGGCGAGGGCTGGTACCAAAACTAGAACCAAAACCATAGCCAAATCTTCAACAATCAACCAACCCACCGCGATACGGCCGCGGCCTGTTTCAAGCAGGCGACGCTCTTGCATAGAACGCAATAAAACCACTGTACTCGCCGTAGATAAAGCAAGGCCAAACACTAGCGCGGCACCTATATCCCAGCCTGCCAACCACCCAAGCCCAGCACCTAATAGAGTAGCAAAAACCATCTGGCCTAACGCGCCAGGCACGGCAATGGCTTTAACTGATAAAAGATCTTTGAGAGAGAAGTGTAACCCTACCCCAAACATAAGCAAAATTACCCCAATCTCGGCTAATTGGTTCGTTAACGCCGGATCTGCATTAAAACCACCAGTATGGGGGCCAACAATAACACCAGCCAAAAGATAACCAACAAGAGGAGAAATACGAAGCCGATTGGCAATAATGCCAAATAAAAATGCCAAACATAAACCCACAACAATTGTCGTGATCAGGGGTGCATCGTGGGTCATGGCTAGCCTCGTATGTATCAGTGCATCGCTTTGATTTCTTTAAAAATCATCGTATTAAAGCAACTCTGCTCTATAAATCAGTTATCGCTCTATCTCAGCAACTATAGGATGAAGGCTTCTTGCCTTTAAGGCAAGGGTGTAGAGACATTTTTTTCACCGATAGCGCTTGCGTGCCCTTTATTATGTTTTTGCCACCAATCACCTAAGAAAAGCAGGATTGGTGCAGCTATAAATATCGACGATGAGGTAGCAATCACAATCCCCACCACCATAGGAACAGCAAAATTATGCACCGCACTCCCGCCCCATAATGCCATGGGCAACATTGCTAAAAGGGTTGTTACAGAAGTAAAAAGACAGCGCACTAAAACCTGATTAATTGATAAGTCAATCAATTCACGCAGCGGCATCTTTTTGTAAAGACGCATATTTTCCCGCATTCGATCATAGACTACCACTTTATCATTCACAGAATAACCAACAATCGTTAGAAGAGCGGCAATAGCGGTTAGGTTAAAATCAAGCTGAAATAGCGCAAAGAAACCCACCATCTTTGTAGTATCAAGAATCAAAGTCACAATAGCGCCTACCGCAAAAAACCATTCAAAGCGCCACCAAATGTAAATCGCCATAGCAAGGGCGGAAAGGATCACCGCGGTAAAACCCGCTTTAGCAAGCTCGCCCGAAACTTTAGGTCCCACGACTTGCGTTTGAGCAAAGGTTGCATCAGAGTTAAGAGAAGACACCGCAGTTTTCACTTTTTCCATAGCGATAGTCTGAGCCGCCTCGCCACCAGGCTGTTGCTGAACACGGATCATTACAGAATTCTGATCATCAACGTTTTGCAATGTTACCTCGCCTATCCCAAGACTAGCAAGCTTAGCACGCAATTGCGCCATATTTGCGGGCGCCTTCATATTTACCTCGACTTGGCTACCCCCGATAAAGTCAATACCAAAATTAAGTCCCGGCTTAAAAAACAATACAAGCGAAGCAATAGATAAGATCAATGAAAATCCAATGCCTAAAAAGCGCGCATTCATAAAGCGAAAATTAGTGTTTTGCGGCAAAAAATGCAAAAATGGTTGAATTTTCAAATTCTTAATTTTCCAGCGCCGAACCACCCAGACCATAATGATGCGCACAATCGTCACATCGGTAAACATCGAGATTACAATTCCCAACGCCATAGTTACTGCAAAGCCCCGTACTGGCCCCGTTCCAAAATAATAAAGTAAAATAGTAGCGATAATTGCCGTGACGTTCGCATCAATAATTGTAGCAAAGGCCTGTTTGAAACCGCGGTCAATCGCAGCTAATGCCCCCATTCCTTTGCGGCTTTCTTCACGGATCCGTTCATTGATCAAAATATTGGCATCCACCGCAATCCCAATCCCCAAGATAATCCCAGCAATCCCCGGCAAGGTTAAGGTTGCGCCTAATAAACTCAAAGCAGCAAAGGTCAAAATCATATGCAAAGCTAAAGCTAAATCGGCGATAATCCCCCATAGGCCGTAAAGGAAGAAAATAAATAAAGCAACTAAAACAAACCCAGCAACTCCCGTATAGAGCCCCATTTTAATCGCATCTGCTCCCAGATCAGGGCCAACACTGCGCTCTTCAATTACAGTAAGCGGAGCAGGTAAAGCACCAGCCCGTAACAACGCGGCAAGCGTTGATGCTTCTTTGGTATCAAAGCGCCCAGTAATCTGCCCCTGACCATTAGGGATCACCCCTTGGATGACGGGCGCTGTCAAAACTTTATTGTCCAAAACAATTGCAAAAGGCCGCCCAATATTAGTACGCGTAATTTCTGCAAAAGCTTTCGCCCCGATTGAATTCAATTTAAATGATATAATCGGCTGGCCAGGTACTTGTGGATTAAATTCTTGGCGGGCATCAGTTAACACATCGCCATCAAGCTCCACTTGATCATAAATTGCAAAACGTTGAGTAGGGTCGGTATATCCAGGCACAATAGATACGCCCGCCGGTGGATTATTCATATCCACATTGGTAGGCACCAAATGGAAAGTCATCTTAGCAGTTGTCCCCAATAAGGCTCGCAATTGTTTAGGATCTTCGAGTCCTGGCAGGTCTACGGAAATGCGATCAACACCCACTTTTTGGATAGAGGGCTCGGCAATTCCCACTTGGTCAACCCGTCTACGAATTATTTCAATGCTCTGATCCACAGCATTGCTCACATAATAAAGCAAGCCTGCTTCCGTTAAAGCTACCCGCACTCCATCCTTCTGTAAACTAACCTCAATATTATTACTTGGCGCAAGATTGTGAACTACGCGGGTTGCTAAGCTTCCTAAAAGCCCCAGCGCATTTTCACGCTGAGCCGCATCGGGAATAGAAGCCATCACTGCATCGCCTACCATCCGCACGCTAGTGGTAGCAATTCTTTCTTGACGCAATTTTGCCCGTACATTATCCAACAGCATCCGCAATTGATCACGTTTTAAAGCTTTACTATCTACCTCCAAAACAAGAGAAGACCCCCCCTGCAAATCAAGCCCAAGCGTGACATGGGTATTAGGTAAAAAACGAAACTCATTCGCTAATTGTTCCTTTGAGAAAAGATTAGGCAAAGCAATATAAATCCCTGCCAAAAGAATCAAAAAGTATAAAAAAGTTAAACCGCGAGATGTACGCATCAGATATTCCAAAAAAAACCACACCTTTATCTAAAAAAGGTGCTCCATCACTAAGGGCTGAAATTAGAAGCTATCAGAAAAAACAGGTGGTCCACGCAGTCGAGGCTGGCTAATACAAAGCCTTTGAAAAGATGACAAACAAATAGAAAAACACAAGGCACCCAGGACATATACCCAAATATAAAGAGTCGTAGCCCCTATCATTAAGAAGGGGAGAAACAAAAAGACCTTGGAACCTTTTCCAAAAAAAACATAAGCGCCCCGCCACGCACTTTCCCATAGATTCGTAAATAAAGAAATTCGTACGTGCTGACGCTGGAAAACGGCGCTGCCTTGATGAAGGACACTTGTGCTTTCCTGGACGTTGCCGGTGTGTGTGTACGCGTGGGAAGGCCATCTTGCTCTAACCACTTCAAAAATTGCCATAGAACCATATGAGTGTCCGTTCTCATCATCATGAACGGCGCTCATACTTTGTCCACCAAGCTCCCCGCTGATCTCACTTGAAAAAGTGCTAAAGAAAAATGTAAAGCTCGCAACAAAAAGTAACACCCAACTCAAAAGTGCCGCTCCTTTTTTATGTTCTCGTCGCGAAGCATTCATAATACCCTAGTCTCCTGCCCATTACATCCTTCACTCTTAGCAGGATCAGCAGAATATGGCAATTCCAATAAGGTTTATATTAAAGCCTACAAAGTAAACAATATAAATAATTCCTTATAAAAATTTAAATTAAACATAAGCGTGAAATTGAAAGCTTTTCTGTATTTTTATTGGTTATTATTTATAGATGTAGGCCGTGCCAAAACTATAATATCGTCCCCTCGCCAGTCGATGAACCCTTGCGCCGCAAATGCCTGTAACCAGCCTTCCATAGGCCAACGTTGCCACCGACGAAAAAAAGTTTGTGCGTTAGCAATAATCGCATCAAAATGATTAAATGGGGGGTCATAAGTAGGGTGATATTGGTGAAAAACATAACATTCGCTGGTCAAATAATGATCGACTCCTTGATCGGCGGCTTGGTAGCCAAAATCCGTATCCTCCCCACCATAGCCTTGATACGCTTCGCAAAACCCCCCAATATTAGCAAAAGTCTTCCGATAAAGCCCAAAAGCAAGCGACCAAAATAAACCAGGATTTGTTTCCAAACGCAAACCCTGCCTCGGAAAGGAACGCGCTTCATGGGGTGTACCAGACGCTAACAAATCTGCCTCAGACCAAACGTGCAAAGTTTGCCGCTCTGGTAGGTAGTAAACCATAGGGCTGATGATAACCCCCTCATTGCTAATCAGCCGCTCCATTGTTACAATAAAATGTTCGCAGGCAATACAATCCACATCTAAAAATAATAATTTTTCTGCTCCGGCCTGGGCAGCAGCCAAGTTGCGTGCCGCACTTAAAGGCAAGCCTTGACTTGCGAATGGCACAATATTTATAGGAAAGGAAGCTTGGGCTAAAATCCCATCCGCAAAGTCTCTCTCCTCACAGGGATCACTCATTTCGACAATAATCAGTTCATAAGGCTTTTCAGAATTACGTTCTAACCCTATAATAAGGTTGTTTAAGTGATCATGCCTATTTTTATTTAAGGTCAGGACACTAATAGACATAGGCTACCCCCTGCTTCGTCCAACCAGTAGCAACGCTGCGATGATGGGCAAGATAAAGCAAATAATCCGCAGCTTCATGAGCAGCGCGATCATCATAAAAACAAGAAAGCACATTGCCCAATTGCAAAGCGCGTGACACCACATGACGCCAAACCTGCGGCCATACTTCGCAGACGACAGCAGCTCCGCGTGCGGCTAATTGGCGAGCCTTGTCAAGCTGCTCTTCATAAGGGCGCCTCTGTGGTAAAGCAATAAAGGGTTTTCCTAAAGCACAAACATCAGATAAAAGTCCATCACCACATGGGCCAGCAACCACTTGTGCACGAGCCATGTAAGCAGTGGGGTCATTCACCCAGCCATGAAAAGTCAAATTATTCGGCCCGCCCCTTTGAGGATGCACGGGACCTAAAACATCAATTTGCCAATCATCTAGTTGCTTGGCAAGCTCTAACCATTGAGTTGGCGCTATAGTATGGCCGCCCCGACCCACTACAAAAACCAAATTTTTCTCTTGGCATTTTTGAGGTGGTGGAGCTTTACTTAGCCCTGCAAAATACTTTGTCTTTGCCCGCACCCAATGTGGAGTCTGAGGGCTATCAAGCGCAACATGAAACGGACAAAACAATGCTTCTGCAGCTTTAAAAATATAATGATGAGCTTTATCATCCCGCCGCCCAGACAAGCGAGTATAAACAAAAGGTGTTGCGCATAATTGCGCCAAAACCGCTATCTCCACCGAGACATCAACCAAAAGCAAAAGAGGTTTTGTGGCTTCAATCCAGCTCACAATCAATTGGTTTCTTTTTCGTACGGCTTCGTGATAAACTGGCGCATAATGAAGGGCTGGATGAAGCGACGTGGGCATTTGCGCGGGGCCATGGCTTGGTCCATCATCGGGCAGATCCACGCAAGCAATCGTACCCGTACGCCCCCGCAGACCACTACCCAAAAGCGTGAAACAATCAGGGGCTTGATGCGCAATGGCTAGAGCTCTTTGCAGATGCCCATCGCCGTGATGATGCACATAAATGCCAATCGAATTCGCCATCTGTTTCCCCTTATACCCTTTCATTTCCAAAAGAAGACTTAATTTTACGCTCAGCAAAGGTTGATGAAGCAAAAACCAAACGCCGATAAAGCGCTTCATAATGATCAAGCATGACTTGCTTATCGGCCACAGCTTCGGCACGCGCGCGGCACGCGGCGCGCGTGCATTTCATAGCCCGCTCTATAGCCTTTTGCAAAGCGATAGCGCTATCGGGTGTAGCCAGTGCTCCACTTTGCTCATCAATCAATTCTGGTAAAGCCCCACGCGAAAAACCTGCTACTGGGACTCCTGCTGCCAAAGATTCTACAACCACTAATCCGTAGGGTTCCTCCCAGCAGGGTGTGCACAAACTCACCGATGCACCCCCAATCAGAGTTGCTAGCTGAGCGTGCTCCACATGGCCTAGATACTCACAAGTATCAGAAAAACGAGTAAATCGAGGAGCAATTTCATGAGCAAAATAAACTTGATCCGACACCGGCCCAGCAATTTTTAAAGGAATACCCGCCAAGTGGGCAGCGTCCAAAGCATAATGTAGCCCCTTTTCAGGAACAATCCGCCCATACCAAATGGCATAGACGGGTGCCTCAGCCTCATTGTGGTAGGCGAATTGCCCAAGATCAATCCCATTCAGTATAATCTCATCAACTTTCATCACCCGCGCCCACAAATGAGCCACGGTTTTAGAAATAGCGACAGTAGTATTATTGTGCCCCTTCTCACACACGAAACCGCTTTCTAGCCAACAAAAGGGCGGCGTGTGCAGCGTTGTCACCATTGGCATCGGCAAAAGATCTGCTAGTGAAACAGGAAGATAGTGCAACGAATTATTGTGAATCAGATCAAAATCACTATAGCGCAACCTTTGCATCAAGCTCAAATAAGCATGATGCTCTTGGAAAAAACTCACATCGCGTGCTTCATCAGTCCCCACCGCCGCAAGAGCAGTAGCCGCGCAAATCGGCTCCACCCCCAAAGAAGCATCGCTTTGATCAGCAGCGAATAAAGTCACCCTATGGCCTCGGGCTCGCAACCCCTCGGCTAGCATATAAGTATGCATCTCAAGCCCTCCAGAAAAAGGCTCGCGAATGGGGTATTTCAAATGGGAGATAATCCCAATATTGAGCGACTTCATCTCATACCTCATTACGAAGCAAAAGCTGCAATCGGTGCCTGTCGTCTCGCCCGTCCCTGAATGTTTGGGCAGAAGCGCTCTTGCATCCCCAGCGCCTTAGCTTGACTTTCTACCGCCAGAATAAGCCGTGGTAATTCTGCTTGCAAAGCGCTAAAGCGCAAAGGAACATAGCTTAAGAAAGAACTATGCTCTTCGATATAAAACCACATTGCCCCAAAACTATAATGATGTAATGCATGGCGGCATTGCGAAGGAGAAAGACCAAAGCGTAGTAATAAGTGCTCGCAATCCTGCTCGTTCTTTATAAAGGAACGCAAAATATGCCGTGATCGATAGCGCCGTATCAACATAGGAACGTTTTCCAAACGTCTTTCGCAATAATAATCATCTTCATGCAATCGGGCTGTAAGAGCCGCGGCCATCCCGCCTTTATCTCTCCCTTTAAGACGCATGGAGACCGTTACCTTAGATTGTGCACAATAAAACACCGTCAAATCATGTTGCATTGCTCGCTGCACTAAAGCGATAGCCCCGCCTTCATGTAAGCGGGGCGCACCGCCAATTTGCTCTAAAGCTTGGGAGGTAATTGCCATGTTCGCTGCCGACTCATCCCCATGGTGAGGCCACGGATTTGCAGGATCGGGATCTAATGCACAAATAAGCGCGCGGGAAAGATGGGCATAATCCTCCTCAACGGCTTGTCTGTATAAAAGCCAAGTAGGCAAAAGTGCAGTCTCCGCCTTATCATAAGCAATTTTTCCACACACCACACCCACCCCGCGCCGCGCGGCTGCCAAATGACTCTTAATCCATAAAGCATCGACGATACTATCGGCATCCGTAGTCAATAAGAGCCCGCGAGGCCCAAGACTTGTCATAGCCACATCAAAGCCAAGCGCGCGGGCCATGCTAGCTGAAACTTTTGAAGACGGCAGTTCAATATCTAAAATATCAAGAGCAATGGTATGTTGCTCTACCCAATTACGCGCCCTTTCCCGCGTGGCATCAGTGGAGTTATTCACTACCAATAAAATGCGCCCAGCTTGCTCTACATTGCGCATCGCTTCATAACACGCCTCCAAACAAGCCTCAATCCGCTCCTCCTCATTCTGCGCAGGGATAATAACCATATAGTCTGGCATACAAGTAAAGCGATGGGGCGCCGGCAACCAATGATTGATTCGAGCACAATAGGGCATATTTCTAATAATTTCATAGCAATGAGCCGACAGACTACATCGCCTTTTAAAAGGTAAAGACACCACAAAAATCTCCAGTCTTGATGAGACAATCCCGCTCTCTAAACGTAAGGCAAACGCTTTGGTTCCCTAACCCTTCACCCGGTGATAACCATAAGATATAATGAAAAAACAGCCACTAATGCGCAATAAAAAACCGCCCCAACATAGGCGGCGCAAGATAATAAAACAAATTTATGCTTAGAAAACGCGCAAATGCAGCAAAGCATTCGCGCTAAATAAATTTAATAAAGGGCTACGAAAGCCGTAGCCCTTTATATTTTGTAGCGCCCAAACCAACCCAAGCGGGGACGCATTAGGTTAAACCGCACGCCTTAATTGCGCGCCTTATCAACCAAGGCATTGGATTTAATCCACGGCATCATAGCGCGCAATTTTTCACCTACTTGTTCAATAGGATGCGCATCGTTTAAACGACGAATGCCCTTAAAGCGCGCGCCTCCCGCTCTATATTCTTGGATCCATTCAGTAGTAAATTTCCCCGTTTGGATATCGTGCAAAATCCGCTTCATTTCTGTTTTCGTTTCTGCCGTAACCACGCGAGGGCCTGACATATATTCTCCCCATTCCGCGGTATTAGAGATAGAATAATTCATATTGGCAATACCGCCCTCATAAATCAAATCGACAATCAATTTTACTTCATGCAAACATTCAAAGTAAGCCATTTCAGGAGCATAGCCTGCTTCCACCAAAGTTTCAAAACCAGCGCGGATTAACTCAACCAAACCGCCACAAAGCACCGCCTGCTCGCCAAACAGATCAGTTTCACACTCTTCTTTAAAACTTGTCTCAATAACGCCAGAGCGGCCGCCCCCCACCCCGCACGCGTAAGACAAAGCCAACGCATGCGCATGACCAGAAGCATCTTGATCAACAGCGATAAGGCAAGGCACGCCACCGCCACGCTCATATTCGCTACGCACAGTGTGTCCAGGCCCTTTGGGGGCGATCATCACCACATCCACACTTTTGCGCGCTTCAATTAAGCCAAAATGAACATTCAACCCATGAGCAAAAGCAATTGCCGCCCCATCGCGTAAATTTTCTTGAATATGATCTTTATAAATATCTGCCTGCAATTCGTCAGGAGTTGCCATCATAATAAGATCAGCCCACGCGGCACCTTCCTTAACGCTCACTACCTCGAATCCATCAGCCTTTGCCTTGGTAATAGATCCCGAACCATCACGAAGAGCGATCTTCAAAGCCGCCACTCCAGAATCGCGCAAATTAAGCGCATGAGCCCGCCCCTGCGAGCCATAGCCAATAATCACTACTTTTTTTGACTTGATCAAATTCACATCAGCATCACGATCATAATAAACACGCATGTTATTCTCCTTTAATATTGTATTCGATAGTATATTAAATTATATTTTAACGCCATAAAGAGCGAAAAATTGTTGTGTAGCAAGGTGGGCGCGGGCGCCGATCTGTGTTTCATCAAGAGAAAAAACCGCGCCTAATAGTTTACATATTTGCATATCACCAACCACCAAACCAAAAAAACAGCGAAAAGTTTCTTCGCTTTTCTCAAAGGCCAATAGACCTGCCTCGCGCCCCAATTCTAATACTGGAATTAAACGTTTTGCCATAGCAAAAGGCCCATTCTGTAAGACAATTTCACCTAATCGCGATTGATTCGAACGTGCATGGCTTACAGCCAAACGATTTAAGGCAATGGAAGTAGGGGAAGATAAAACCAATAACCAATCATAAGCAAAATGCTTCAAACAAAAAAATAACGAATCCGCATTCAGTGCTTGCCGTTTCAAAGGGGTAATACGCACTTTTGATGCTTGCCACCGAACCATAGCCTCCAATAGGCCATCCCGATCTCCAAACCATTTATACAAGGTTTCCTTAGAACAACGCGCTGCACGCGCGATATTCTCAGTCGTCAAAGCTTCATCAGCCGCCACTAAAAGCCCCAACGCCCCTTCTAGCACCTCTTTTTGCCGCACTGTTAGTTCTGCAAGCTCTACACCCATATCATCCTAAACCATGTTGCATAAGTACGGTACCGTACGGTACTCTTACACAATACATACAAAATAACAAGCCCCAATATCCACTACCTATTCGCTCACTTCTAGACAAAGCTCACTCACACGAGCAAAACGTTCAGAAATAGCTATTGCGTGTTCATGCATAGCATCTTCTGAAAATCCATGCACCTTTAGCGCGTGGGTTGCATCGCGTAAGATAGCAAATTTATAACCACGGTGATAAGCATCAATAATGGTTGCTAAGCAACACGCATTCGTAGCATAGCCGATTATCAAAAATTCATCTTCAAAAAAATCATGTGCTATCTCACAAAATTCTAAACAAGAAAAACAAGAATACTTATATTTTACGACTTCAAACTCACCGATGACGGGAGTAAATCCATCAATGAAGTCTGCATATTCAGAATCACGCTCAAATAGCGGTCCGTCTTTTATATGGCGCACATGAATAATATTCCAACCCTGCTTGCGCGCATAAGAAAGCATCATGCGCGCTTTTTCAAGGGACTCTTCGATAGAGTCAATATAAAAGGGGCGAGAACGCGTTATATATTCCCGCTGCATACCAATAACAACAAGATTTTTTTGAACCATTCTCTATCTCTCTACTATGTTTTTGATAGGAATTTAATTTTATAGCAGGATATAATATTTCTATTACGTATCTATATATCACTATTTTTTTTAAATAAATATAATTCACATTATTGTGTTTTATTAAAAACTTTAGATCTTAGCATGAGCGCAATCCAAAAAACACTAATCATTACTAATTAAATTCAACAATCAATACATAACCTGCCCAACCGGTTTTACTGGAGACGCACTAGGATTCCTGCGGGTCCATATCAAAAGGGGCTTGAAGAGTTAATAGCCCCCTCTATCTGAACCCATGCCCGATATACGGAGAAATATTCATGACAAAACACGATGACCACACATTGAACGCTGCGCAATTGCGGGAAGGTGGCGAAAACCACCAAACCACTCAAGAAGGCTATACCCCCCTTACCACCCAACAAGGGGTGCCAATTGCAGATGCACAAAATTCTTTACGCGCCGGTTCCCGCGGACCCGCTCTGTTAGAAGATATCATCTTTCGTGAAAAATTATTTCATTTTGATCATGAGCGCATTCCCGAGCGCGTTGTCCACGCTCGGGGGTATGGAGCCCATGGTTTTTTTGAAAATTACGCCTCTCAAAGCCAATATACCAAAGCTGATCTTTTTCAACGCCCAGGTGAAAGAGTACCAGTGTTTGTGCGCTTTTCCACGGTGAACGGTAGCGAAGGTTCATTTGATCTAGCCCGCGATCCCCGCGGTTTTGCTGTAAAATTTTATACCCAACAAGGCAATCTAGACATTGTAGGCCTTAACCTACCCGTTTTTTTTATCCAAGATGCAATCAAATTTCCTGACCTGATCCACGCGGTTAAGCCTGCACCTGACCGTGCCTTTCCACAGGCAGCCAGTGCCCATGACAATTTTTGGGATTTCATTTCCCTAACGCCAGAAAGTATCCACGGCGCTTTATGGCTTATGTCCGACCACGCCATTCCCCGCTCTTATCGTTTTATGCAAGGTTTCGGGGTTCATAGTTTTCGCTTTATCAATGCTGAAGGCGAATCTACCTATGTGAAATACCACTTTAGGCCTAAACTCGGTTCGCAAGCGGTAGTTTGGAATGAAGCGGTCAAAATTAACGGTGCCGATCCAGACTTTCATCGCCGCGATTTATGGCAAGCCATTGAAAACGGCCAATTCCCTGAATGGGAACTAGGCGTACAATTATTTGATGAAGGCTTTGCAGAACAATTTGAATTCGATATCCTGGACCCAACCAAGCTAATTCCCGAAGAGCGCGTACCTATCACCCCACTGGGTCGTTTAGTTCTTAATCGCCTTCCCGATAATTTCTTTGCTGAAACCGAGCAAGTTGCCTTTTGTACCCAAAATATCGTACCCGGCATTGATTTCACAAACGACCCTCTTTTGCAAGGGCGCAATTTCTCCTACCTTGACACGCAAATCAAACGCTTAGGTAGCCCCAATTTTGCCCATATCCCCATCAATGCCCCGAAATGCCCATTCAGTAATTTTCAGCAAGATGGGCACATGGCCATGCATAATCCTAAAGGCCGGGCTAACTATGAACCTAATAGCTGGGGCATAGCCCAGGGCGGCCCACGCGAAGCGCCAAATCAGGGCTTCGTCTCCTACGCTGAAGAGGTACATGGTAAAAAAATACGCTACCGACCTGAAAGTTTTGGCGACCATTACAGCCAGCCACGCCAATTCTATAAAAGCCAAAACACGGTTGAGCAAAAGCATATTATAGATGCATTCAGCTTTGAATTAAGCAAATGTACCCAAATCAGGATCCGAGCGCGTGTCGTGAGCCACCTCCTTCATGTAGATGAAACGCTAGCAAAGGAAGTGGCTCATAACCTAAATCTCGTCTTGCCGGCTCCAGCGCAAACTCTAACAACAGCCATAAAAGATCTCCCTCCCTCCCTAAACTTAAGTATCCTCAATACTCTCTTCCCCACCTTTGAAGGGCGCAAATTAGGCATTTTTATAACAGATGGGATTGATACCGCTCTCCTTACAAAACTTGAAAAAGCAATCAAAGAGGTAGGTGGAGTGAGTGAGCGTGTAGCTTTAAAAGTGGGGGGTGTTATCGACAATAGCGGTATTCTTATTCCCGCTGATCACCAAGTGGATGGTACGCCCTCTGCACTCTTTGACGCTGTTGCACTTTTGACTACGGAACACGGCGCAAATGAGGCCGCTCAAAATCCCACGGCGCGAGACTTCTGTAGCGATGCTTACGCCCATTATAAGTTCATCGGCTATAGTGATAATGCCAAACCCTTATTACAAGCGGCAGGCATTTTGGCTAAAATTGATGAAGGTTTCAGCGCTCTTGATAGTGAAGCAGATATACAACCCTTTATTAATATCTGCAAACAGGCTCGCTTCTGGGGCCGCCCCGACGGAGCTTAATGCCGTTTATCCAAGCCACATCCGCCCCCCGCGAAGCGGGGGACGGGGCGCTTGCCCTGCATCCCAAAATTTTCCAAAAAGCAAATTTACACATTAATCTGCGTACCAATTTCTACCACATGGGTCGAAGGAATTTGAAAGTATTCGGTGGCATCACTTGCTGATTTTATAAGGGCGATAAATAATTTGCCCTGCCAAGTGGGCAAATTGGAGCGCGGCGCCAGCCTTATTGAGCGACGCGACAGAAAAAACGATGTAGTAGCTAAGTCAAAATCCCACCCCAACTTTCGACATACAGCTAAAGACCGAGGTACGTTAGGCCGTTCCATATAGCCAAAAATAAGAGTCACCTGCATAAAGCGCTCATGAAATTGCGAAATACGCGCTCGATCCACAAGGGAAACGCGCGGTATAGGCGCAGTCACCACCGTGAGGAACACATTATTCTCGTGTAAAGCTTGATAATGCTTCAAACTATTTATAAGGGACGCGGGGACATTATATGGGTCGCTTGTTAGGAACACCCCCGTCCCCGGTAAAATAAACGGCGGTTTTTCCTGTAAGTCATCCAAAAGAGCTGGTAACGGGGTCTCTAATTTACGTATTTTTAAAGACAATTGCTGACTGCCGCGAATCCACGTGGCCATTACAAGCCCTATCAATCCAGCAATCCCAACAGAAATCCAGCCCCCTTCATAAATCTTGAATACGTTTGCAACAAAAAACAACCCATCCAATAAAAAGAAAACCGTAGCAAGCCCTACGCTCAAAAAAAGCGACCATTTCCAAATCCGCCACATCACCAAAAATAAAAATAACGTTGTTACCAGCATATTGCTGGTAACAGAAATCCCATAGGCAGCCGCCAAGTTGTCTGATTTTCCAAACCAAACGACTAACACGATCACCGTTAATGCAAGGAGAAAATTAACTCGTGGCATATAAACTTGTCCCAACGCCTTTTCCGAAGTGTGAAAAATCTCAAGGCGAGGCAAAATCCCTAATTGTACCGCTTGGCTAGCTAGAGAGTATGTTCCAGTAATCACTGCTTGCGAAGCAATGATTGTTGCCGCAGTAGCCAAAATAATCATAGGAATTAGAGCCCAGCCGGGTAGCATCTGATAAAAAGGATTGGTAACGTCTCCCCCATGGGCAAGAACAAACGCACCCTGACCCAAATAATTCAAAACAAGGCAAGGGAATACAACACCTAACCATACCAAAATAATTGGGCGGCGGCCAAAATGCCCAAGGTCGGCATAAAGGGCTTCTGCCCCCGTCACTGCTAAAAAAACTGCTCCCACCGCTATGAAAGCTGTAAAGGGCTGTAAGATAATATAAGCAACACCATAGAAAGGCGAAAGAGCCCGTAAAATGCTAATATTATCAAAAATATGATATAGACCAAAGCCCCCCAAAGCTAAAAACCATAAGCCCATAATCGGCCCAAACACTAACGCCACCCGCCCACTGCCAAAACGTTGAATGGCGAATAAAATAATTAATATCCCTATTGTTGCTGGTACAATGAAAAAACTAAAAGTGGGGGCAACGACTTCAAGCCCCTCCACTGCCGAAAGCACCGAGATAGCTGGTGTTATAACCGCATCGCCGCAAAACAAAGACGCCCCTAAAACTCCAAGCCATAAAACATAAGATTTATGGCGCTTAAAAGCGCCACGCGCCAGCGCCATAAGAGATAAAATCCCACCCTCGCCCTCATTATCAGCACGCAAAACAAAAAACACATATTTTATGGTCACTACCAAAATAAGTGCCCAAAAAATCAAGGAAATAATCCCTAACACTTCTATTTCTAGAAAAGCACGCTCCGCGCCGACCGCACGTAATGCTTGCCGGAATGAATAGATAGGGCTCGTACCAATATCACCATAAACAATCCCCATCACCCCAGAAAGAGAAAAAATGAGTTGGCGATTACCCCTTTCCCCGCCCCCGTTCAACATCACTTGACGAGCCTGGGTTTTCATAACATCGGTCATTCTTACTCTTTGTTCTATGTCACTAAAATCCATTCGCCTTTATACTAGGCGCAACTTATACCTTAGGAAAAGCAAGCGCCGCTAAAAAACGGCTCACCGTCTTATGCATACCAAACTCTAAGGCATCGGCAATCAAGCCGTGTCCGATTGAGACTTCAGAAAGCCATGGAATATTTTCCACAAGAAGTGGTAAATTAGCAACTGTCAAATCATGTCCAGCATTCAGCCCCAAACCGAGCTGTTGGGCATAGCTAGCAGTAGCAACTATTGCCTCCAAACAAGCCGCTTGTTCTTCCGCTGTGTGAGCTGCACCATAAGGGCCTGTGTAAATCTCTACCCGATCCGCCCCCAAAGCTTTGGCAATGGCGAGACCATCTGGGACTGGATCCACAAATAAAGAAACACGTAGCCCCCGAGCCTTTAAATCTGCAATTATAGGAGTCAATAAATCTCCATCATCTTTAAAATTCCACCCATGGTCTGAGGTAGATTGATTAGGATCATCAGGCACAAGAGTGATTTGGTCAGCGTAAAGCGCGGCATGCTCCAAAAAAGCAGAGCTCGGATAGCCCTCTATATTGAATTCGGCTTCGGGGAACTCAGCATCAATCAATTGTCGAATAGCTAGGCTATCATCAAAACATATATGCCTTTGGTCAGGGCGGGGATGCACAGTAAGCCCCGCCGCACCCGCACTAAGGGCAATACGCCCCATATGAGTCACACTAGGCCAAGGAAGGTTACGCCGATTGCGCAATACAGCTACCGCATTGAGATTAACCGAAAGTTTAACCGCCATACCTTGCCTTTCAATCATAAACCCCTCCCCATCCCCCAACAAAAATACACGCTATGCTTAAGGCTCTTACCCTAGCGCACGACCACCAATTTATCTGCAGCGCGTGTAATCCCCGTGTAAAGCCATTGTTTGCGGCTATCGCGAAATGCAAAACTCTCATCAAATAAAACCACATTGTCCCATTGCGAGCCTTGCGCTTTATGCACGGTCAAAGCATAGCCATAGTCGAAATCATCATAGCGGCGTTTTAAAGCCCATGCAATCTCGCTATCGCAGGCTTCAAAAGCAGCTTTAAGCAATTTCACTTTTACCACGCCACGCTCCTCATCCTCGGCAGAGATCAGCAAATTCATCCCAGGCTTTACCGTTTCCTTCGAAGCACTAAGCACCCGCCACAGCGAACCATTCAAAAGCCCTTTCGCTGGTTCATTGCGTAAACAAACAAGCTTATCCATCGCCTGAGGGTAATCCCCTACAAACCCTCTTAATTCACGCAAACGACGATTATAAAGCTTTCTTGTTCGATTGATGCCCAAAAGAACTTGGTCGGCGTCTAAGACTTCTTGCTGCTGTACCTCTTGACGGCGAATGACTTTTACGGCTCCATAATCACCATAGGACAGATCTTCCCCCATCCGCGCCTCCATTGCCAGACGGATAATAGGATTATCCCGCGCCTGCCGATGAATTTCACTCAATAAAAAATCAGGCTCGTGTTCGGTGAAGAATCCACCACCCGAAATAGGTGGTAATTGCCCTGGATCGCCTAATACTAAAATAGGCGTACCAAAGCTCAGCAGGTCGCGCCCCAATCGTTCATCAACCATTGAGCATTCATCAATCACCACCAATTTAGCTTGAGCAATATCGCTTTGCCTATTCAAAACAAAATTAGGTGCTATTGAGGTTTTGCCTGTTTGTTCATTCGAAACTTCTTCTTCCCCACGCAAACGGTAGATCAATGAATGAATCGTACGAGCATTTGTAGCGCCCTTAGAGCGCAAAACTTGCGCAGCCTTGCCGGTAAAGGCCGCGAATTGTACTTCACCGTCAACATGTTCAGAAAAATAACGAGCAAGAGTCGTCTTACCCGTCCCTGCATAGCCAAAAAGACGAAAAATTGGACTTTTATCTGCCTTAAGCCATGCTGAAACCGCGCTTAATGCTTTATCTTGTTCTGGAGAAAATTGCATGAGCGTAACAAACAAGATTCGCAAAAAAAGCGCAAGCCTTTTGATCGCGTTAAAGTACGGGTATCATGTAACTATCCGTTCCCCCCCCCCGCAATAAGAAAACAGACTAAAGCGCTGCTACGCCACGATTCATAGCAGAAACGCCCGTACGACAAACTTCAGTAAGCCCCAAAGGATGCATAATACCAATAAATTGGTCGATTTTAGAGGTTTTACCTGTTACCTCAAAAATAAAATGTTTAACCGAAGCATCTACAACCTTCGCATGAAAAGAATCAGCAAGGCGTAAAGCTTCCACCCGCTTTTCGTTTTCTCCTACTACTTTCACCAAAGCAAGCTCGCGCTCAATCGGTGGATCCTGCCTCTGTTCTTGAGCATGTAAGGTCAAATCCACCACTCGGTGTACAGGGACGATTCGCTCTAATTGATGACGAATTTGGTCAATCACATGAGGTTTAGCATAAGTAACAACAGTAATCCTTGATAGATGCCGCTCTTGCTCCGTTTCTGAAACAGTCAAGCTTTCAATATTATAGCCACAACCGGAAAAAAGCCCAATAACCCGCGCAAGAACGCCTGGCTCATTGTCTACCAAAATAGCCAACGTATGGGTTTCATTAGGGTCATTATCGGGGTGAATAAAATAGGCTGAGCCTTGAACTGAACTTTGTGTATTCATCTTATTTCTCCTATACCAAGGTGCGGCCACCAGCGTCAATTGCTTTGGCAACAGCTTCACCATCGGCCTCATCAGGCAAAAGCATCTCATTATGCGCACGGCCAGAGGGAATCATGGGGAAACAATTTTCTAAAGCCATGACTCGGCAATCAAATAAAACCGGTTTATCACAATCAATCATCTCTTTAATTTTATCATCAAGTTCTTTCGGATCAGAACAAATTATCCCTACCGCTCCATAAGCTTCAGCCAACTTCACAAAATCCGGTAAAGCTTCAGTATAGGTATTCGATAAGCGATTATCATGCAATAATTGCTGCCATTGGCGAACCATACCCATGTATTGGTTATTCAAAATAAACACCTTAACTGGGGCTTTATGCTGCATAGCGGTGGCTAGTTCTTGAATATTCATCTGAATAGAAGCATCGCCTGCCACACAAATCACCAAGGCATCAGGCTTAGCAATCTGCACCCCAATAGCCGCGGGAAAACCATATCCCATCGTGCCAAGCCCCCCCGACGTCATCCAATGATGTGGCTCTTCAAAGCCATAATATTGCGCGGCCCACATTTGGTGCTGCCCCACCTCAGTCGTGAGATAAGGGTTCCTATCCTTGGTTAAAGCGTAAAGACGTTGCAAGGCATATTGCGGCATAATCACATCATGATTCATGCGATAAGCCAAGGATTTACGCGCCCGCCACTGATTAATCTGGTCCCACCAAAGGGTGCGGCTATCTGCATCAGGCTTTGGTTGGATAGCACGCAAATGGCGAACAATAGGCTCTAAAACGTGAGCAACATCACCAATAATCGGCACGTGCACGCGCACAGTTTTATTAATAGAAGAACGATCAATATCAATATGAATAATTTTCGCCTGCGGAGCAAAAGCATCCAACCGCCCGGTGATCCGATCATCAAAGCGCGCCCCGACGGCCAGCATCACATCACAGCCATGCATAGACATATTAGCCTCATAAGTACCGTGCATGCCTACCATGCCTAGCCAATTTTTGCCAGAAGCAGGATAGGCACCAAGCGCCATAAGGGTAGCGGTGATAGGTAAATCAGCAAATTCAACTAACTCCCGCAAAAGCCGCACCGCTTCTGAACCAGATGAAATCACCCCTCCACCACAATAAACGACTGGTCGTTTGGCTCCCGCCAATAAAGCAACTGCATGCTCTATAGCCACATTATCGCCATCCAATCGCGGTCGATAACGCGTTTGAGGGATAAATTGTGGCGCCCTATATACCCCTTTAGCAAATTGAATATCTTTAGGAATATCCACCAAAACTGGCCCTGGTCGCCCAGTTTGTGCAACATGAAACGCTTCATGCAATACATAAGAAAGCTCGTTCACATCCTTTACAAACCAATTATGCTTAGTGCATGGCCGCGTAATACCTACCGTATCAGCTTCTTGAAAAGCATTACTCCCGATTAAAGTCGTAGGCACTTGCCCTGACAAGCAAACCAAAGGGATTGAATCCATAAAAGCATCTTGTAAAGGGGTGACGGCATTTGTAGCGCCAGGGCCAGAAGTTACTAGCATCACCCCCGCCTTTCCGGTGCTGCGAGCATAACCCTCAGCCGCGTGGCCAGCCGCTTGTTCATGCCGTACTAAGATATGATCAAACGCCGTTTGTTTGTAAATCTCATCATAAATCGGCAAAACCGCGCCACCTGGATAACCAAAAATATGCGCCACGCCTTGATCAATCAAAGCCTGCACAACCATTTCAGCCCCCGTCATTATTTTTCCATTGACGCTTTCAATTGTTCTTGGCTTCTCTATCATTTGCATATCCACTTAAAATAAAAAGGCTCCCAATGGAGCCTGACCTGTGTATAGGTAGATAGGTAGATAATAACTATTGATTATACCACAAGCCCCATTCACATCAACAAGCTAGTAACAATATTTACTATAAAACATACATAATTTACCCTTTTCTTAACGTCAACTAGAAAATTATCACAAATAAATTTTATACACTATATATAATATAGTTTCACGTGAAACATTATTATAGCTTAAAATTGCCATAAATCTATCTTAATAAAGCACTCAACATGATCATATTCTAAATCAAGAGGAAATGATCTCCCATGTTTTATCCATTTGGTGACGAAACCAAGTCATTTGGCGCTTAGCGTAACGACGTGTTTGTTGTTGACCTTGCTCTAACGCCTCTTGCAATGAACTCGCCCCCGACAAATGCGCTAATAATTCCGGTAGTCCAATTGCTTTAGCGGCGGGTCGATCCGCTGCCACGCCCAAAGCTTGGAATGCCGCTGCCTCTTCAAGCGCCCCCATCATCACCATTTTTTTAAAACGCTCATTAATGCGCTCGTATAAAAACTTTCGTTCAGGAATGAGCAAAATCTTCTCAACATGGTGCCTCGCCAACAAAGGAGGCGATTTTTGTTGCTGCCAAAAACTCAAACTTTTTCCCGTTGCTATATATACTTCAAGACCCCGCAAAATCCTTTGGCCATCTTGTGGACTAATCTTTGCAGCCCAAACGCTATCCACTTCTTGTAAACGGCGGTAGAGCGCCATAGCGCCCAAATGATTCAGATCTTGTCGACAGGTCTCCCTTATATGCAAAGGGACAGAGGGAATTTGCGCAAACCCGCCTAAAAGCGCTTGGAAATAAAGGCCCGTCCCTCCTACAAATATAATAGGACGATCGGAGATTTTATCCAAGCACGCTGCTACATCCACCAACCACCGACCGACTGAATAAGTGCAGGTAGGCGCTACATGGCCATAAAGATAGTGTGGAACCAGCGCCATATCATCGGCGCTAGGTTGAGCAGTTAATACTGGCAAAAGGCTATAAACTTGCATAGAGTCAGCATTAATAATCACCCCACTGTTTTGACGCGCCCACCTAAGCGCTAAATCAGACTTGCCGCTAGCGGTCGGGCCCGCTATCAGTGTTATTGTCCTTTTCTTCATGACGAGAGTCCCATGCTTAAAGTATCTTCTGACCGCCCAACGCAACCCCACATCGCCACATTAATCGCTAACCCTAACTATCCCATCCTTACGCTGGCTTGCGCAGATAAAGCCTATCGTGCTCTTAATGCAAGCCATCTTTATTGGTTAAGCGATAATATCGCCTGCGATATTCTTCTCCCCGACAGTCTCCCGCATGAAGAAGCGCGCCTTTTATTGCAAAATGCACTCAACGGCCTTCCAATCGACATTATCATCCAGCCGCAAGAGGGGCGACGCAAAAAACTGCTCCTCGCCGATATGGACTCTACCATGATCGAACAAGAATGCATCGACGAACTTGGTGCAGCGATCGGCATGGGAGAAGAAATTGCCAATATCACCCACCGTGCCATGCATGGTGAAATTGCCTTTGAACCCGCTTTACGCGAAAGAGTGGCTTTGCTAAAAGGCCTCTCACTCACTACCATAGCCCAACTTATCAAAACGCGCCTTACCCTGCGGGCAGGAGGGAAAACACTTTTAGCCACCATGCGTCATCATGGCGGCTATAGTGCATTAGTCTCCGGGGGGTTTACCCTTTTTACCGCCAATATTGCTCAAACCTTGGGCTTTGACGAACACCATGCTAACCAGTTAAGTCATGATGGCCATTATTTAGATGGTGAAATTGTTGAGCCAATTCTAGGACAGCAAGCCAAATTAGACACGTTGCACGCTCTTTGCCGAAAGCGTGGACTCTCTCCTCAAAACGCTATGGCAGTTGGCGATGGAGCAAATGACCTAGCCATGCTACAAGCGGCGGGGGCTGGAGTTGCACTCCATGCTAAGCCCATTGTCGCGCAAGCCGCCTCGATGCGCATTGACCACGGCGACCTCAGCGCTTTACTTTATATCCAAGGCTATCGCCAAAGCGATTTTGTGAGCCAATAATGTCTCTCTCGCCAGAAAAGATTGGATCTTATACGAAGAGCATAAACTGCATGCTTAATCTTAAGCATTTTGGGGCTTACCCAGCCTCTCAGAATAAAAATTTACAGCCGTACCGATAAAACCCGCTGCCATACTGATAAGGCCAATCCAAATAAAAGCAGACTGTATATAAAAAAGGTCTACGAAACCAGCGCCGATAAGCCCAATCAGCACCGATCCCTGCAAAATAAAACTATAAGCAGGCATTTGTTGTTTGCGCTGGTCTTTATGAATATGCTTCATCATAAAGCTTGCCATTAAAGCATTTTGCACGCCATTGGCTATCCCAATAAGCAAAGACGCTAAAAGCATGACCCATAACTGAGCGCTAAAGGCTAAACATAGCACCCCAAACCCAATGCAAGTAGCAGCCATACACGCCCCTGCAGCATACCCCAAACGCTTAAAAAGCCCTACAAAAAACAAAGGACCAAACACTAAACCAATGCTTGAAGCACTCGCGATAAAACCATAAATTTTAGCGTCAAGCCGCAAGACCTCGCGGATATATATGATCAACAAGACCCCTTCAGCTGAAATGAATATGATAGTCACAATTAAAGGGATAAGTACCAAAGTCACTGCTCTTATGCGAAACAATCCTACTACATCAAGGTACTTTTTAATCAGTACAGGTTCCTCCTGTTTGGATGGAGCAGCGATCAATCCATATCGCCCCTCAACCCAGATGCCTTTTAAACACAATTGCATAATGCCACCGGCGGCCAAAACAGCCACCGCCATCCACAGCATTCCATAGGTATTTTTTAGATAGTCAAAAAACATACTTCCTAAGAGAGGACCACCTACATAACCAAAATTACGCAAGCTTTGTACAATACGGTTTATCCAATCCATATGTTGCTCATTATCAGCAAAATCGGGAATCATCACAAAAACCGACGCCCACAACATTGATAAAACACAACCTAAAGCGGCCGCGAGGATAATATAAGCTAAAAATGCCTGTGAAAAAGCCGCAAGAGCAATCAACAGCGCTTCACCATAAAAAGAAGCAAGAATCATTTTGGACGACCCAAAGCGATGCAATAACCATGGCGCAGTAAGGTTAGCACCAATACCGCATAACAGCCCTGTTGACAAAAGCATAGACACAAAGCGGGGCTCTTGCGCTAAATTCAAAGCAAAAACGATCTGCGCTGCCTCATCAGAAAGGCTTGCGACTGTAAGCAACACACAAGCGAAAAGTTGCAAAATTATGATAAAATCAACCCGCCCCATATTATAATTTCCTCCCGCAAACCCGCTGCGGCACCTCTCCTTGCCCGGCGCTTTTTACCTTTTGATCTCAAAAGCATACCCTATGCTATTTAATAAATTACCAAATTTAATTCATCTGAACGGTCACAAAACGAACCTCACCGTCAGGCCTTGCTACCAAAAGCAAAGCATTTTTACGCCCTACTCCACGCAATGCGTCGATACGCTTTTTAGCATCACCCACGGTTTTAATAATGTTCTGATTAATTTCTAAAATTACCTCACCCACAGCGATACGTTTATCAGCGGCCGCACTATGGGGCACCACTTCACTTACCACCACGCCCTCCAATTTATCCTTGATTTTATACCGCTTACGCAAATCATCGCTCAAATCCACCAAAGTCATACCTAAAAAATGCGCCACAAGATCACTCTGGAGAGGTTTTTTGGACTCAGCATCGTCATCCATGGTTTGATCTGTTTCTGCTTCAGGTAAGCGGCCTAAGGTAACATTTACCTTTTTCAAAACACTATCGCGCATTAGGACAATCTCAACCCTCTTACCAACCGGAGATGCCGCGGCAAGGCGCGACAAATCATGAGCCTCACGCACTGTCTGGCCATCAAAACAAACAATTATATCACCCAATTTCAATGCTTTGTTATCCGCATCACCACCCGCAATTTTGCCAGAAACCAACGCCCCTTCAGGCTTCTCTAAACCAAAAATTTGTGCAACTTCAGGAGTGACAGATTGTAAGCGAACCGCCAACCAACCGCGCCGCACTTCGCCATACGCTTCCAATTGACGCAAAATACCACGAGCTATATTAGAGGGAATCGCAAAGCCAATCCCTACCGATCCTCCAGAAAGCGAATAAATAGCCGTATTTACACCAATTACTTGCCCTTTCATATCAAACAAGGGTCCACCTGAATTTCCGCGATTAATGGTGGCATCGGTTTGGATATAATCATCATAGGGGCCGCTACTAATATCACGATGACGAGCAGAAATAATTCCTAAGGTGACACTTCCATTAAGGCCAAAAGGGTTACCAATCGCCATAACCCAATCACCAATCCGTGCTTTATCAGAATCGCCAAATTCTGCAGCTATCAAAGGCTTATGTGCCCCTTCCACCTGTAATAGAGCCAAATCAGTTTTAACATCTTTGCCCAATAATTTCGCTTTCAATACCATACCATTAGTGAAGATAACGCTGATATCATGCGCATCTTCAATCACATGGGCATTAGTAACAATAAGCCCCTTTGTAGCATCAATCACAAACCCAGAGCCACGCCATTCCACGCTACGCTCTTGTGGCCCGCTTTTGGAGTCAAAAAAATCCTTAAAATAGTCTTGGAATGGAGCCTTTGGGTCAATATCTAAAGTGGCAATATCATCGCCCTGTTCAGTACCTTCAATAAGCTGGGTCGTGGAAATACTAACAACTGAATCTAAAAGCCGCGTCGCAAGATCTGCCGTTGAGGATGGCAACGTTGCCCCTTGCTCTAAAGCTGGAGTTAAAATAACGTTTGGCTCTGACGACGCTTGACACAGGCCAATACTCGCAACCCCGCATAGCAAAATAACATACACAATCCTAAACGCCTTCAAATCCGCCAAAGCGAGCATGTCAGCATAAATGCGGATACCTATCGACCAAAAAAAACGCCATCGCGTCATCTTTTATTCCCTATTCTACACATAATAAAGTTCACGCCCCTTACCTTCATCATCGGTAGACCCCAAAAATAATAAAAGAGCCATCTCACTCTAGCAAGATGGCTCTCCCCATTTTATTGGCACCTAACTTCGCAAGGTTCCATTAATTGCTACTTGTCAGGCGGCTAGGATCTCCCTTAGCGGCAGCTGGATGATGAAAATAGGAGAAAAAGTCCTCACGTGGCGAAATAACCATCGGTGTTTTTTCTAAGTTCTTATAATTTTCCATCGCCAACCAAAAGTCATAAAAACTTGGATTGGTAGCACGGGACGCTAATAATATACGAATACTCTCAGCCTGCCCTTCCCCGCGAGTAATTTCAGCATCGCGTTTTGCCGCCGCTACAATCTCTTCATATTCACGATTAGCCTCGGCAATGATACGATCACGCTCTTGCTGGCCGCGAGCACGAATGTTTTCTGCCACCGCTTCCCGTTCAGCTGCCATTTGTCGATAAACATCTTCAGAAACGGCATCGGTAAGGTCTGTTTTACGAATGCGCACATCCACAATAGTTATCCCAAGAGAGCTAGCATCTTTAGAAAATTGGCTTTGTACCTCCGCCATCATAGCGTTACGTTCATCCGAAAGAGCTGCCTTAAATTCACGCTTTCCGTAAACGGCTCTCAAAGCATCAATAAAACGCGGTGCTAAATTTTCCCGCGCCGCAATTTGCGGTCGACCCGAAGCAATCCTTTGCAAAAATAGCCGCGGGTCAGTAATGCGGTAAATAAAGAACGCATCCACTTCATAATAAGCCCCTCCGCGCACCTGCACTGATTGAGTAGGCAGATCATAACGCAAAAGACGATTATCAACGACTAACGCCTGATCAACAAAGGGAACTTTGAAATAAATCCCTGGTTTTTGTTCAACGCGTACAATCTGTCCAAAGCGCTTCACCACCACTTGCTGACGTGGAAAAACAATAAAAGCAGAAAGCCAAAGACCGAAAAGAAGAGCAACAATCACCCCAATAATAATGTAAAGACGGTTCTGCCGCATAATTAACGACCTCCACTAAAGATTGTATCCACAGGAGACCCACTTTTGGATAGCTGATTTTGTTGCTCTATTTTCGGCGCAGAACCGCTTTGAGGCATATTTGTCATCATTCCATTAAGTGGAAGATACGGCACCACCGCCGAATCCTTTTGGTCGATCACCAATTTATTTGGTGAAGCGAGAATGCGACTCATCATTTCCATGTAAAGACGGTAGCGGGTTGCTTCAGGCGCTGCCGCCGCTTCACGAGCGATAGCTTGAAAGCGTTCGGCCTGACCTGTTGCTTCTTCAACCATACGCGCTTTTTCCCCTTTCGCCACCTCACGCGTACGCGAGGCTTCACCGTTAGCAAGCCCTAACTTATTAAACCGTACGCGGTTTCCTTCTTCCACCATACGACCCCGCTCTTGCTGTGCCTGTTGGACAGAATTAAACGCCGCCGCCACTTTAGTAGGGGGCGCCGCCTCGCTAATCGAAACTTGGGTAATCTCAACGCCCAATTGGTATTTATCGACCGTAGCTTGAATAACAGTTTTTACGTTATCGGCCACTTCTTCCTTTTTGTCGCGCAATACGTCATCAACAGGGCGTGAACCGATAACCTCACGCATGGCGCTTTCCGCAACCTGCCGCACTGTACCTTCTTGATCATTGACGTCAAATAAATATTGGGTCGGGTTAGAAATTCGATAATAAACAGAAAAATTGACATTGACGATGTTCTGATCGCCTGACAACATCAAACCATCGCTTTGTTGTAATCCGCCGCTACCACCAATGGCAATGGTTTTTTCCGTTAGCGGCAATTTCATATAAGTTTCAATTGGCCAAAAATGAAAATGCAAGCCATCGCCAATAATTCCAGGTTTTGGCACCCCAAAACGTAATTCCACTGCCTGTTCATTTTGCTGAACGACATAGACCGCCTGCGTTAGCCACACAATCACCACCACCGCGGCTGCTAAAAGAATAAGCGACGCATTGCCCATTTGTTTAAAATGATCTTGCCCCTTGCGCAATAGCGTGTCAATATCAGGACCATGCCCCCCACCGCTTGGTTGAGAGCTCTTGGGTCTCTGTCCCCATGGGCTTTTTTCATTATCTGTAGGTTTATTCCGATTCCGGTCACCGCCATCGCCCTGCGGGCCGTTTCCATTTTGGTTTGTCCAGGGCATTCTCACCTCATCACACAAATTTGATATACCCCTTATAGGGACTGCCCCCCCCAGTTTCAATGCAAGACAGCGCATTTATATAAGAATTTAGCAGAATCGCCTTTGGTAAGTCACGAAACGAGTGGGGTATTCATCCTTATCAGATATAGGAGTGTTTTCACATGCGACAATCTGCCAAGCGCTTTTATCGAAAGGGGGGAAAAAACTATCCCCTGGCACGGAGCTTAAAATTTCGGTCAAAAACATCGTCTTTACAAAGGGTAAATAATGCTTGTAAATCTCACCTCCCCCTATGATAAAAGCGGCATTAACACCAAAATGTGTAGCATGAGCAGTAGCAAGTGCTTCGGCTTCTGGAAAACTATGCGCGATATAAGCCCCTTGCGGAGCAAAGCTCTTATCGCGAGATATAACAATGTTCGCCCGCCCCTTAAGCGGCCGCCCCAAGCTTTGCCAAGTTTTGCGCCCCATAATAATAGGGTGACCAAGGGTTAAGCTTTTAAAGCGTTGCAAATCCGTCCCAAGCCGCCATGGCATAGCGCCGTCTTTCCCTATGACGCCATTTTGAGCTACCGCACTAATAAGATATAATAATAAACTCATATGGCAATTGGTGCCTTTATCACCGTAGCAGATTGGTAATTCTTCAGGGTGAAATCCTTGTATTGAAAGCCAAAAATATTATCAACTGCGGGGTTCAGCTCCATATGCGGAAGCGAATAAGGAGTGCGCGATAATTGTTCACGCGCTTGTGCAAAATGATTTTTATAAAGATGTGCATCGCCAAGCGTATGGATAAATTCTCCCAATTCAAGTCCTGTCACTTGAGCAATCATCATGGTAAGAAGTGCATAAGAAGCAATATTAAACGGCACGCCCAGAAAGATATCACCCGATCGCTGATAAAGCTGGCAAGATAATTTGCCATTGGCTACATAAAATTGAAATAAGCAATGACACGGAGGCAACGCCATTTCATCGATTGCAGCGGGGTTCCAAGCAGAGACAATAAGCCGGCGCGAATCAGGGTTTGTTTTGATCATCGTTACGACATTGGTTATCTGATCAATGAATCGGCCATCAGGAGCCGGCCATGAGCGCCATTGCGCGCCGTAAACTGGACCCAAATTGCCTGCCTCATCAGCCCATTCATCCCAAATGGATACGTTGTTTTCTTTCAACCAATGAATATTAGTGTCACCGCGCAAGAACCACAACAACTCATAAATAATAGAGCGAAGATGCATTTTTTTGCTAGTAAGCAGGGGGAAACCCGACTTAAGGTCAAAACGCATCTGATAGCCAAAAATGGAGCGCGTGCCCGTGCCTGTCCTGTCGGAACGATCGACCCCACATTCTAAAACATACGATAAGAGATCTAGATAAATCTTCATAAGCACCTTTATAAACATTTTTTTTATAAACGGAATAAGCTTCCAATATTATACATAAAATTTCAAGAGCTTGCACACAACCACCCGAGGGTCGCATGCGCGACATGTAAATAAAAAAGATGACGTTGGCCTAAAAAAACGCTATTCCCACCAAAAAATGGAATTAACATAGAGCAAATTATGGAAAAAAACATGAGTGATATTGCCCAAGAGGCCCGTATTCAGCCCCCAAACACGCGCAAACGCATTTTTGCAATCACTGCCAGTGCATCTGGCAACCTAGTGGAATGGTATGATTTTTACATCTATTCTTTTACCTCCATTTATTTTGCCTCGCAATTTTTTCCCTCCAATGGAGATACCGTAGCGGAACTTTTAAAAGCGGCGGGGGTATTTTTTATCGGCTTTTTGATGCGACCCATTGGTGGATGGTTATTTGGGCGTATTGCCGACCGCTATGGTCGTAAGCGCTCCATGCTTATCTCTATCTATATGATGTGCGCTGGCTCTTTTTTAATTGCCCTCCTCCCCACCTATGAGACAATCGGCATTGCAGCCGCTTTCTTGCTACTTTTAGTACGAATGCTACAAGGCCTATCCGTTGGCGGCGAATATGGAACAACCGCTACTTATATGAGTGAGATGGGCTTGAAAGGGCGACGCGGCTTCTTTAGCTCTTTTCAATATGTTACCCTTATTGGTGGCCAACTTTTAGCAAGCTTTGTCGTCTTTCTACTTACGCTCTCTTTATCTGAACCAGAATTAAAAGCGTGGGGCTGGCGAATCCCATTTTTCATCGGCGGTTTAGCCGCCATTATGGCCCTTTATCTGCGCCGCAGTCTTCCTGAAAGCGTAGCGCCGCAAACACAACAGAACAAAGAAGCGGGAAGCGTGATAAGTTTGTTACGCAACCACCGCAAAGCCTTTTTTCTAGTTGTGGGGTTCACAGCTGGCGGCTCCCTGAGCTTTTATACTTATACTACCTATATGCAGAAATACCTCATCACCTCCGCAGGCTTTGATAAATACACCGCCACCACCATTATGACGGCCGCCTTATTTGTCTTCATGCTGATTCAGCCCCTTTTGGGTGCCTTAGCCGATAAAATCGGCACCCGCACTTCACTTTTGTTGTGGAGTGGTCTTTCTACACTCGCCACTATCCCTGCTTTACATTTTATAAAAAATGCAGGAACTATAGAAATAGCCTTAATAGGTGTTGTTGGTATGATGTGTGTTCTGGCTATGTATACGTCAGTAGCAGGCATTGTGAAGGCGGAAATGTTTCCAGCATCTGTGCGCGCTCTAGGCGTAGGTTTGGCTTACGCCATTGCCAATGCCATTTTCGGCGGATCAGCCGAAACTGTAGCTCTGTGGCTAAAAGACATAGGGCACGAGGAGCTCTTTTACTATTATGTCAGTGGCATGGTTGGCTTGGCCTTTATCGCCGCACTTTTCACGCCAGATGCCCGTAAAAGCGGTTATCTACAAGGAGATGATATCCACTAAACACGCAAAAGCCAAAAAGTGCCATACTTTTTGGCTTTTAAAGCCTATCAAATGCATTTAAATCCTTAGCAACTAGGTAATAAAAAGTGATACGATTTTTGGCTCGGTCACCTTTCATCATCATCGCTACCCTTTTTACAGCTTCTTTTGCTGCTTCTGGTGTAGCTTTGAGTGTACCTTGCGCAAAGTTCTTTTCCACCCGTGCAACTTCTGCTGGATCACTTGTCGCCACTAGGGCGGCATCTGCATTACGCATGGTAAGCTCTAAACGCTTCGCTAGTTTTTCTATCGCCTCGTGATTAGGGTTAGAGTCATAAGCCTTAATATCTGCCACATAATCGCGCATAAAATTACACTCCTCTTAGTCAAGCTTTAGCCTTATAATTAGCGCGATAAAATTATCGACAACCCCTTCCCTTTGCCCCTGTCTTGGCTTATATATGAGAGGCTAGTTTTAGCTATAGTAATAAATGGACAATGGAATAAACCTATTGGACCCGGGGGCGGTACCCGGCGCCTCCACCATAAATTAACCTATTGGGTTGATTTATGAAGGGGGCGAAATAGGATCGACAAAGGCGTAAAGATTGCTCTTTTACTCGGTATTGTACCACCGTTATCGGACTAAATTAGTAGTTGCAAACGACAACTATGCGGAAGCACGTCTCGCTGCTTAATTGCGGTGCGAACGCTTCAAATTAAGCCTTAAACCGTCGCAGGTTTAAGCGGGGTTCGGAGGCACCTGGCAACAGAAGCCTTCACTAAATACTTAGTTTTCCATATAGCCTTCTCTATGAGAGGTCATGAGCCTAAAATAGATTAATTACAGGCACTTGATTAAAGTGTCAAAGCCCTAAAAAAAGAAGAGGCAACAAGGAAAATAATTACGGTGTCGCTTTTGCTTAACCAAGCAAGGGCGTGTAGATAAAGTAGGATGGGCTGCGATGATCCAAGATCAAATCCGTTATGATATTCTTGTGCAAGACGCGCTTCGTAGCGTGATTCGTAAAGTTTTGTCAGAGGTTGCTCAAGCTGGATTACCCGGGGATCATCATTTTTTTATCACCTTTGCAACTAACGTGGCGGGGGTAAAGCTTTCACCGCGCTTAAAAGCCCGTTATCCTGAGAAAATGACTATTGTAATCCAAAGGCAATATAAAGACCTTTACGTTGGTGAAACCAGTTTTGATATTGGCCTTTCCTTTGATCATATCATGGAAAAGCTTACCATTCCATTTCATGCAATCCAAGTTTTTTGTGACCCAGCGGCCTCTTTTGAAACTGCCTTTGATCTGCCCGTCGAGCCTGCAATGCCAACCGTGGATGCGCCAGTGCTAGAAGCAGATTCAGCTGTATCTCTTCCAGAAGAAAAATCAACTACCGGCGCCGATATTGTATCGCTTGATGCTTTTCGCAAAAATAAATAACGATTACGCTTTTGAAATCTACGGGGGAAGCATAAAAAAGCGCTACAAGACCCTTAACCAAAGGGCAACGCGAAAAATGCGCACTAGCACTTTTGTGTATCAAACGCTTTTTTCCCAGAACTAAACATAATAAGGCCGTATGCCGGCTAATCGCCCTATGTATAAATAGATATAAATTTGGACGCCCCAAGCCAATTAGAATGAAAATAATTACAAGCGGATGGGGGTGGTTTTTCATCTAAATCTAGCTAAGATACTTCCCCTTAATGCAACAATGAACTGGCCTCATTATGGATGATTTTTCCTCCCCTACCTTGCAAAAAACTTCTACTATTGCCGCAAAAGCGCTTGCCACCCGCAACCAAGGAGAGAAAGATAGCCTTTATCTTGAGGATCTCAACCACGAACAAAAACAAGCGGTGCTCGCCACTGAGGGGCCCGTTTTAGTGCTTGCTGGAGCAGGAACAGGAAAAACGCGGGTCCTTATCAGTCGTATCGCCCATATTCTGCAACAAAAGCTTGCTTTTCCCAGCCAAATTTTAAGTGTGACCTTCACCAACAAAGCAGCACGCGAGATGAAAACGCGGGTCAGTCGGCTTTTGGGTGGTGATGTGGAAGGCATGCCTTGGCTTGGTACCTTTCACTCTATTGGGGTGAAAATGCTTCGCCGCCATGCCCAGCTTGTCGGCCTAGAAAGTAATTTTTCTATTCTTGATAGCGATGATGTGATCCGCCTTTTAAAGCAAATCATTCAAGCAGAAGGGCTTGATGAAAAACGATGGCCAGCCCGCCATCTTGCAGCTTTAATTGACCAGTGGAAGAATCGTGGCTTAAGACCAGAACGTGCACCGCTTAACGAATCCTACTCCTTTGCCCAAGGTCGTGGACAGGAACTTTACGCTGCCTATCAGCAAAGACTAAAAACAATCAACGCCTGCGATTTTGGCGATCTTTTATTGCATCCTATCCATCTATTCCAGCATAATCCAGACATATTGGCCGAGTATCATCGCAAATTCCGCTACATAATGGTGGATGAATATCAAGACACGAATACCGCACAATATTTATGGTTACGGCTTCTAGCACAAAATAAGACAAATGGGTTGGTGAATCTATGTTGTGTAGGCGATGATGACCAGGCAATTTATAGCTGGCGGGGCGCTAATATTGAAAATATCCTACGTTTTGAGAAAGATTTTCCTAACACAACCGTCATTCGGCTTGAGCGCAATTATCGTTCAACCAATCATATCTTGGCAAGTGCTGCTCATCTTATCGCTCATAATGAAGGTCGGCTTGGTAAAACGGTCTTTGCCCACCGCAGCGCGCCAGACGACCCAAAAATCCACGTGCATGCAGCTTGGGATAGTACCGATGAAGCGCGCGCCATTGGTGAAGAAATAGAAGCCGCTCAGATAGCAGGAAAAGATCTTAACTCTATGGCTATTTTGGTACGTGCTTCTTTCCAAATGCGCGAATTCGAAGACCGTTTCCTCACCATGGGGCTAAATTATCGAGTAATTGGTGGCCCGCGCTTTTATGAACGGCTTGAGATCCGAGATGCCTTGGCTTATCTGCGTGTCATACGCCAATCCGATGATGACCTCGCCTTTGAGCGCATAATTAACACACCCAAGCGTAGCTTAGGCGATGTGACGGTACGCCTCCTCTATGAGCAAGCGCGCATACAAGGAACATCGCTTTTCAAAGCAGCATGGCAGAGCGTAGAAAATGGTAGCTTGCGCACTAAACCGCGTGCCATTTTGCGTGGCTTACTCGAGCAATTTGCCCATTGGCAAGAGCAGATTCCTCATATACCCCACACTGAATTGGCTCAAATGGTTTTGGATGAATCTGGCTATACAACCATGTGGCAAAATGACCCTGCGCCCGAAGCAGCAGGTCGACTAGAAAACCTAAAAGAACTAATCCGCTCCATGGAAGCATTCGAGAGCCTAGATAGTTTCTTAGAACATATAAGCTTGGTTATGGATATTGAGCAACAAGAAGATACTGAAGCAGTAACCATTATGACCTTACATGCTGCCAAGGGATTAGAATTTGAAACGATTTTTCTACCTGGTTGGGAAGAAGGACTTTTTCCCCACCAACGGGCTCTAGACGACGAAGGGCGCGCTGGTCTTGAAGAGGAACGCCGTCTCGCCTATGTAGGACTTACAAGAGCCCGTAAATATTTACACATTTGGTTTACGTCTAACCGCTTTATCCATGGCTTTTGGCAATGCACTAACCCCTCACGCTTCTTGGACGAATTACCGCCTGATCATATTGAGATTCCTACCCCTTCACACCAGCGTGATAGCTCTTATAGGCGGACATCAGTCCAACATAAGGGTGCAGATCGCGAGCCCTATAATGCAACGCGTTTTAGCGGAAAAACCATCGATATCCAAACTCAAAAAGTAACTTTCACTTTAGGTGAACGGGTGTTCCATAACAAATTTGGAAATGGTTCAGTCATCTTAATTGATGGAGATAAATTAACCATCCATTTCGACAAAGCCGGTGAAAAACGTGTTATGTTTGATTTTGTTAAAAAAGCCGCCTCTTAGAGGCGGATCAGATCCTGCAACTTACCCCAAGCGAGCTAACGCCATTTCAAAGAACGCTCAAACATAGCGGCGTAATACCTCACTTGAATTGCGTTCTACTTTATCGCATAGTGTTCTTATCCAACAACGTAGGCACTATCTAATGGTTTGCGGGTGAATTATATATACAACTTTACCCCGTTATTAGATTGCAATTACCTTTAAATCCGCACGGCATAAAGCCATGGGTTTATCTCAAACGGAGATATTTTATGAAAGCTGTTGCTTATATTATAGTTTTAACAGGAGTTTTTGTTGCCTCAGTTTTTGGTTACGATGCGCTGGTCAACCGCCCCTTGGGAGCTGATTTCACACTTGTCGATTCTAATGGCCGCACCGTCACTCAAGATGATATCCGAGCCAAGCCTACCGCCATCTTTTTCGGTTACACTATGTGTCCGGATATTTGCCCTACAACCCTTGGAGAGCTCACTCAATGGCTTGACAAGCTAGGTCCTGAAGCCGACAAACTAGGCGTATGGTTTGTCACTGTTGACCCTGAACGCGATACGCCTGAAGTACTACATGATTATCTTTCTAACTTTACCAATAAGGTGGTAGGCATTAGCGGCGACCCTGCTAAAGTTCATGCTATGGTCGCCTCCTTTAACATTGCTGCCAAAAAAGTCGAAGGCGAAGATGGTGACTATACCTATGACCACACAGCAGCAATTATCTTGATGAAAAAAGGCGGAAGGTTTGCTGGTATTATTCCCTATAACGTCGAAGAAAACAATAATGAACTCAAGGATGAAATTGCCCTAGAGCGCTTGAAAAAGCTCGCCCAATCTTGAAAATATATTTAGTTGATAGGATCCCGCCTTGCCTCATATCCGCCTTTCCTTTACCACCAAACAGCCCCATGCTGAACAGCTCTACCAAATTTTAGATAATGCTTTTGAAGAAGAAGGCTACCCCTTAGCCCTCACAGAGATTGATGAAAAGACCGACCTCTATGAGGTCTCACTTTACATAGAAACCGATGACCCTGCCCGCATGCAATACGAATTTGCTACACTTTGCGCAATTTCATATGCGGATGTAGCACTTGAGTTTATACCTGATATAGATTGGGTGAGCTGTAGCTTGGCAAAGCTCAAGCCGGTGCGCGCTGGGCGTTTTTTTGTTCATGGGAGTCATGACCGCGATAAAGTAAACAAAAATGATTTTGCCATTGAGATTGATGCAGGCCAAGCCTTTGGTACTGGCCACCACGACACCACCGCAAGCTGTCTCGCTATGATTAGCAAACATATCGAAACACTTGCACCACGCAATGCCCTAGACCTTGGTACGGGGAGCGGCGTTTTGGCTATTGCTTTAGCTATGGCCTATAAAATCCCCGTCTTAGCATCTGATATTGATCCTATCGCCATTAGCGTTGCAACCGATAATGTGCGCTTAAATGGAGTATCTCAATACATTGATTTAATCACCGCTGATGGTTTTGCTCACCCTAATTTAGCTACCCATGCTCCATTTGAATTAATCATCGCCAATATTCTTGCTAACCCTTTAATTGCGCTTGCTCCAGAAATGGTGAGCGCTTTAGCTCCCCGGGGAGGCATTATTTTATCAGGCATATTAGAAGAACAAGGCACGCGCGTTTTACAAGCTTATCAAAGCTTAGGGCTAGATCATCACGATAAGATTACACAAAACGGCTGGGTTTGTTTATACCTTACACGATAGGAGGAACCATGTATCAATCCTTTGAAGAAACAAGCGCCCCTCAATACGCGGCAAAACGCGTGACAGCTCTACGACAAGAATTAAAGAATTTGGGGCTTGATGGGTTTTTAGTACCGCGTGGCGATGAACATCAAGGTGAATATGTTCCGCCCTGTGCCCAGCGTTTAGCTTGGCTAACCAGTTTTACTGGCTCTGCGGGTTTTGCAATCATTTTTCATGACAGCGCTACAATTTTTACCGATGGGCGCTACAAATTGCAAGTGCGAGCAGAAACTGATGCAGCGCTTTTTTCCTATGAAGATATAGCCCAGACCAAGTTCATTCATTGGCTGGCAGAACGAGCAGCAGGTCGTACCATTGGTTTTGATCCCTGGCTTCATACCATGGGAGATATTGCCAATTTGCGTAAAGCCCTCGCCGCAAAGGGCGGCGTTTTACGCGCTATAGAAGAAAACCCAATTGATAAAATATGGGATGACCAGCCTGCTCCACCTTTAACACCAGTTTCTATCCACCCTATAGCGTATGCAGGCCAAAAAGCTGAGGATAAGTTGGCCATCTTACGCGCCGATCTTCAAGAAGCGCAAGTTGATTACACAATTTTGACAGATCCTTCTTCTATCGCTTGGGTCTTCAATATTCGCGGGCAAGACGTACCAAGAACCCCATTACCTTTATCTTTTGCTATAATCAGTCAAGAAGGACCTGCACACCTATTTATCGACCCACGCAAACTATCAGAAGAAATATCCACCTATCTACAGCCCTATTGTGTTGTACATCCACCAAAAGCACTTCTTTCCTTTATTGCTGAGGAGGCACAATCTAAAAAGACCTTTGGTCTTGACCCAACGCTATGCAACGAAAGACTCTATATGGCAGTGATAAATCATGGCGGTATGGTAGTAGAAATGCGTGACCCAGCCCGATTACCTCGCGCTATAAAAAACCCAATTGAGCGCGGAGGAGCGCGGCAAGCACATCTGCGCGATGGCATTGCGCTAATTCGCTTTTTTGCTTGGCTTGATGCCCAGCCGGCGGGGCGTGTTACTGAAATAAGCGCAGCCCAAGCGCTAGAGACATTCCGCGAAGAAATTGCAAAAAAAATGGGCGAGCCCCTACTTGATCTTTCTTTTGACACGATTTCAGGAGCAGGACCTAATGGTGCAATTATCCATTATCGCACTAGCACTAAAACCAACAAAACCTTAACAGCGGGCATGCTTTATTTGGTCGATTCAGGCGCACAATACCGCGATGGTACGACCGATGTCACGCGTACCATAGCCATTGGCGAAGTAGGTGCAGAAGAAAAGCAATGCTTCACGCAAGTGCTAAAAGGGATGATCGCTTTAAGTTGCGCTCGTTTTCCGCCTGGCACCCGCGGCATAGATCTTGATGTTTTGGCTCGCAATGCTTTATGGAAAGCAGGACGTGATTACGCCCACGGCACCGGCCATGGCGTAGGTTCGTATCTAAGCGTTCATGAAGGACCACAAAATATTTCCTCCCGCGGCATGCAGGAATTGAAAGCAGGTATGATTCTTTCTAACGAGCCTGGCTATTACCGCGACGGTGCTTTTGGTATACGCATTGAAAACTTAGTACTAGTGCACGAGCAACAAACTATTGAGGGTGGTGATCTCGCCATGTTAGGGTTTGAAACACTTACTCTCTGCCCCATTGACAAACGGCTGATTGCTGTAGAACTCTTAACCCAAGAGGAGCGCTCTTGGGTTAATGCCTATCATGCTGATATATACAAACGTACATATACTTATTTGAATGTAGACGAGCAAGCGTGGTTAAAAAAGGCAACTACCGCCTTATGAGACTTAGCACCAGTATTTGGCGCGGGGGCCTTCAAACAGCCCTCTCCAGCAAAAGATATAAATCATCCCCCATAGCTCGCCTAAAAGCGGCCTCTCGTCTGTATGAAATTTATTATTTTTATGGATCTGCTTATTGCGTATTAACTTTGAGTATCTTTATATGATTTATTTATTTGAAAAGAAATCTCTCATAAAAATTTTTATCTATATCAGAATTTATAATAAATCAAATTTATTGTAAACTTTATAGTATTTTTTAATTACATAATAAATTAATTTTCTATTGTATACTTTATTTCCAAAACATGCTTCTGTTTATATTGATCCTACATTGTTTAGGCTATCTAATATATTTAATAGAAAGTTAATGGACTTACTATTGCGCACCCATATTTCAGATAGTGCCAAATCTCTTTATTGTATTTTTTTCGTTTTTACATAATTCTAAACATTCTAATTTATTTAATCTGTCAGACTAGGCATCCATGCCTATAAGGTATATTTCTTTCATATCGCACGGGCGCGCATTTATAACTAAAAAATCACCCATGGTGAAACTATTAAAAATCTCTAGTTTTTTTAAGCATTATCATAATATATTTATTTATACTCGCGTTTTTAATGAAGATAAATATACATACCACTGGCAATTAATCAAGCTGTGCACACATTTATATATGGGAACATCTCGTGGATTAAACAATATAACACTACACGCAGAAAGGAAAAAATACACTTTGAAAAATCAGTAATACGTCAAAATTATGTAAAATTTATAGTGTACTAATTTCTAATCAGTGGTAATCTTACCATTTTAAAGAGGAGGAAACAGCTATGATTTGTAACAAAACCGTCCATACCCTTTTATTGTGCGCAACAACGCTCAGCGTCGGGCTTCTACCACTTCCCGTACTGGCCATTGAAGCAAACGACAAACACGATACGGTCATTTATAACAACACTATAGAGCCCCCCACTCTCGACCCACAGCTCGCAGGGGACACCACATCTGACGCTGTAATTTCCCAATTATTTGAAGGCCTGACCGTTAGGGATAATAAAGGCCAAACGGTTTCTGGTGTCGCCAAATCTTGGGATAATAAAGATAATCTGATCTGGACCTTCCATTTACGAGAAGACTCGCGCTGGAGCGATGGGTCGCCTGTTACTGCACAAGATTTTGTTTATAGCTTTCGCCGTCTCGTTGACCCAAAAACCGCCTCACCCAATGGGATGTACCTCGCGCAAGCGTATGTAAAAGGCGCAGCAGAAGCTGCTATCGGCAAAGCAAGTGTTGAAGATCTTGGGGTCAAAGCCATTGATGACCACACCCTTGAGATTACTCTCACCCAGCCTTTGGCCTATTTTATTGATATGTTGGCTCTTCCCGCACTAAGCCCCGTCAAGCAAAGTGTAATAGAAAAATATGGAGACTCATGGACAAAAGCTAAAAATATTGTGGTCAACGGACCTTATCTCCTTACGAATCACGTAGTGAATGAAAAAATTGAATTTAAAAAGAACCCAACTTATTGGGATCGCGATCATGTGACAATCCCTCACGTAATTTTCCTAGAAATCTCCAATCCGCTTTCTGCTTATAACCGTTATCGTGCCAATGAGCTACACATAGCTGTTGTAAGCTTCCCAGTCACTCTTTTAGAAAAAGCAAAAAAAGAATACCCGCAAGAATACCACCGCTCTCCTATCGCTTGCACGTCATCAGTCGCTTTCAATATGAAAAAAGTGGCTGATGTACGGGTGCGCAAAGCGCTACAATTGGCTTTTGACCGCGATGCAATTGATAATAAAGTATTCAAAGGCAGTCTTGCTATTACTTATAGTCTTACACCCACATACATGAATAATGCTAATTTCACTATCCCTGATGAAATCTCTAACTTAACGCAGAAACAACGCAATGAGAAAGCAAGAAAACTACTAGAAGAAGCAGGATATAATAAAAACAACCCCCTTGTGTTAACCTATTCTTATGCTACAGCGCCCAGCAACCAACAATTCGCCATTGCTTTAGCGGCAATGTATAAACAAAACATTGATGTTATAATCAAACTTGATAACCAAGAATGGAAAACATTGCTTCAAAATACTCAACAAGGTAATTTTGAATTCGTCCAACGAATTTGGTGTGCTGATTATAACGATCCTTCTACCTTCCTCGACACTTTAATGACAAGCAATAGTAATAATATGGGCTCCTATCATAGCGCAGACTTTGATAAACTTATGGCTGAGGTTTTAACGGCGCCCAATGCAACAGCTCTCCACGCCCTTTATCAAAAAGCCGAAGATCTAATTGCTAGGGATGCCCCGATCATTCCCTATGCTACGATAGTTTCTAATACGCTGCGCAAACCATGGCTTAAAGGATTAGGTGAAAGCCCTTTCCCAGGCACTTCATTCAAATTCTATTCTATAGAAAATTAACCTATTCACACAAGCCATGCTTCCGCCAGCCGCTTAATAGAGCGCTCTAAGAAAAATTGAGAAAAACCAGATTAGCGCGTTCCAGGAGGAAATGACCATCAGCAAAAACAGAATAGTTTTAACTTGACGTTCGCGAGCTTTACATTGGCCTGGGGAAGGGATTGGCAATATTTTGGTAGAAAAAGGTCTTTTGTAGCTGGATCATTAATTTATTTTATTGCATCTGTGTTACAGTTATCATATCTATGTGCTGGACTTTTCCCAAGGCTTGGGTGGTGTCAGGGGGGGGCGGTATTTACTTGCGGTAGTTCTATCATTATCCAAAATTTTGAGACGAGCGCTCGTGTACGTGCATTCACCTTTTTTGGTACAATAGTTTTGGTATCACTTTTGATCCCACCTTATCAGGTTGGCTGTCAAGCGTGGTAGGTTGCCGCTTGATTTTTCTAGTTCATACGTACCTTTATTATGAGTTATATAATTTTCTAGGTCTATTCCAACTCAAAAAATAAGCTAAAAGAGATTGCTATAATACGGGGGAACGCAGCACGGGTGAAGCGATAAATTTACAATTTATTTTTTGATTTTTGGTATACTGTTACTATGTATTTTCATAGAGAAACTGACTAAAAATCCTATGTTAAATTTTTATTTTTATCCATAATAACAATACCTGTTTTTGCTAGTTTTTTCTTTATGACTCTATTAACTTGTTTTACAACATAGATAATATATATAAAGAAAACTTCTACTTTTGTTTTTAGATTAACTATGTTAGCTTTGACCGCTCCAGTTTTGGTTTTTTTCCTCCTTGCTGGAAAAGATACAAATAAAGCCTTTTCTGCAAATGCTATGCTTGTTGTAAGCCTTATTTAAGTGTTGTAAGGGAAGAAGAAGTAGGACGAGCTACTGGCATCATCAATACTTTTCGACTCGGAATCGCGGTGGTTATTTATGGCGCTCTCATGGCAGAAAATATCCAAAATAGATTAACAAGTCGAATAGCAAATATTGAAGAAGATATAAAAAGCTTACATCTGCTTTATTATCAGAGAACGTTTCCCAAAATTTTCTATTTCTCTATCGCGAATATTTAGCTCAATTTATCAAATTATATTTTCTTATAAAAGATTAGTATTATATATTATTTCTACGCTTCTAAGCAGCGCTATTATTATGATTCCGAAGTTAAATAATTTCACAAAAAGGTTCCAGAAACAGACCGCTTTTGCTTTGTCTCTCCTACTACCTACTGTGCGGCCGCGGCTACTACCGACCTTATTAATAAGAATTGGGGTGGCGATGGCTCTCTTGCAGAAGGTAGGTTGGGTACGGTTGCTGGTATTACCCTTGTGAGTACCATTAATCTACCACAAGGAAATCAAAGCGCAGATAGTGATGTACTTCCACGCTATCGCGGTGATTTCTCTAAGACGGCCTTTCACTTCATGCATAAGGATGCGGTAGCTACGGTTATGCTTAAGGGGATAACCACCTCTATAGATTGGATACCCACCTATAAAGCTACGCTTTTGACCGCTCAGTATAGAGCTGGGCACGGTATTTTATGTCCCGAATATGCGATTGAAGTCACAACGGAAGAACCTTCCTAGGCTCCTTCTTTCGTATAGTTAAAAGTAAAGGGCGCTTACAGACAACTGTGAGCGTTTTTTAATGAGGTAAAATGCAAAAAACCTATAGCACCTAGTTTAATGCCTATCAAAAACCTAACAAGGCAAATATTGTAATATTTATAATTTTGTTGGGCTACTTTTCTTTTTTGGATTTGCTCAACATTGCCTTTTATTCGTTCCTTCGGCAAAGACAATGGCGGAGAGGATGGGATTCGAACCCACGAGAGCCTTTTGAGCCCTACTCCCTTAGCAGGGGAGCGCCTTCGACCACTCGGCCACCTCTCCAAGAAAAGGCAATAAACGGTCTTATCTAAAATTTCAAGCCTTTTTCTCGTGCCCTAACCATTGTCCTTTTAATAACGGCATGCAAAAAACAATTTTTCTATAACTTGTAATAAATCGTAATATAAATTGATTTAAGATAAAAAACGCTTTGTAAAAATGATTCGTTAAAAAAAATTATAAAAGACACTTTATAAAATAGACCTAATATGGAGGAAATGAGCTAAAATAGTGTTGTTTATGCAACAGTGCCTCAAAATATATAGCAACAAACCGACTAACTATAATTAACCATTGTATCAACCGCAAGGATTGGTATTTTGAAGTAACGGGGCGCCTCATTGGGGCTATCGGGGTGTAACTGCCGTTTAGCAAATAATTGGAGACACATATGAACATTAAAACCTTCCTTTTAGGATCTGTAGCCACGGCTCTTCTTGCATCCAATGCTTACGCTGCCAGTCCAGTGATAGCCGTGCCTGATGCTGGGAAAGAGCTTCGCTCTTGCGATGCTTATGAAGCAGGATATTTCTATATTCCAGGTACGGAAACCTGCTTGAAATTTAGCGGTTCTGTTTACAGCGACCTCACAGCTGGCGATAATGTTGACACTTTTCAGCTTGGCAAAAAACAAAAAGACGCAGACGTATGGGATAATAAGCTGAATAACAGCACCTATAGCGCTGCTATTAACTTCAAGCTATCGGCATCTACAGCTTCGGAAACCGAACTTGGTACGTTGCGTAGCACCGGTACGATTTCCTACAAATATGCAAATGGCAATAGCGATGGCCCTGCCGCTTCCGTCTCCAGTGCCTACCTTTCGCTTGGTGGCTTGCGCATAGGTTATGCGGGAACAAACTTTAACGATTGGGTAGGCGGCTACGGGGCTGTTATTAATGATGGAAACATCACCCCTAATGATGGTCCAAAAACCATTTACGCTGCTTACACCTTTAACGCTGGCAATGGCTTCTCCGCTCTTATAGGCGCCGAACAAGGTTTGAAATATAGTGATGATAAATGGGGTAGCATTACTAATAAAGAAGGCCTCGTTGAACATTATGCGATTGTAAATGATGCTCCTAAAGAGGATTATGCTGGAGACGACGACACCATTGGCGGTATCAACAAAGATAATGTACCCAATATTGTAGGTGGTTTAAAATTCACTCAAGGTTGGGGTGGGCTTGCTGCCTCTGCTGTCTATGAATCTGACATTGCGAAATGGGCTGGAAAACTTCGTGCTGACCTCAACGTCAACGACCAATTTAATGTTTGGTTAATGGGTGGTTACAAATCCTCGAAAGATTACTACATTGCTGACAAACCTTCAGACCTACTAGGCGCTCCAGCACTTGCCTACCGCGTTCCTCAATCTGCTTACGCCACATGGGGTGGCTCATGGGCTGTCTGGGGTGGTACCACTTTGAAAGCAACACCAAAAGCAAATGTAAACGTACAGCTTTCTTATGACGAAAAACAAACATTTTCTGCGGTAGCTGGGGTTGATTACACCTTAGTGAAAGATCTGGTGATCACACCAGAAATCGCCTACACTGCTTGGAATGACTCCTTTTCACTCACAGCTGCTGAAGAAACTGTAGAGTATTCTTTAAAGGGAAAAACCGCTTTTAAAGGTCAATTACGGATTTCACGCAAATTCTAATTACTTGGCTTATTAAGGGATAGATAAAAAGGAAGGCCAAGGTTAAACCCTTGGCCTTTCACTTTCTGGATATTCTCCCTACTGCACTCTCGGCGCTATAAACACAGAATTGGTTCTATTCAGCACCACAGACCCTTTACTATATGGCCTAGAGTCAATGAAAACAAGTTTGACTTCGCGCTTCCTGTTTTGTGTGCTTTAACGAAAGCTTAGTTCATATTTTACGCTATGAGGCTCCAGACGCTTACCCTGCCCATCTTATTTAAGTGAGCGTAGGAACACAAAAAAAGCATAACCATTTTCATCAAGCTTTTACCAAAACAATATAAACCTTCGGACAGAAAACTGTAAATCCGTATAGCGAAGTATAGATATAACCCTAATTATAATTGACAAAGGACGCGTAAAAGCGCATGATTTTTAAAGGTACATCTAAGAAGCGCTGCACATATAAAAGTGCTAATAAGCGCCTCTGTAGCGCAGTAAATCTGTTGTACCTAATCCAGCATACTAGCAGAGGGAATGATGTCTGGCTTCTATAACCTTTGGTTTGCAGCGGCAAACTTTGCTATATTTGCCATCCATTCTACCATTGCGCTGTTTTGCTTAGTCTTCCAGTGACCTTTTAGGACTCGCTATATTTAGGAGAAATAAATGCCAAAAAACGCCCCGTCTGTCAGCTGTGGCTCTCTTCCAGCATCACGCAAGGTTTATCAACATGGCAAGCTCTTTCCAGAAATCCGCGTTCCATTCCGTGAAATAACACTCACAAAAGAAAGCGGCGAACCCCCTCTATGGGTCTATGATCCATCAGGCCCCTATACGGATGCAGAAACAACCATTGCCATTGAAAAGGGGCTACCCGCAATTGGAGAAGCATGGGTAGAAGCGCGCAACGATACAGAAACCTATCCAGCCCGCCCCGTTCAAGCCGCAGATAATGGCTTTGTCAGCACATCTCATGTAACCCCTGTTTTCCCAGGCTCTAGACATGAAGTGCGGCGTGCTAAACAGGGCAAAGCTGTCACCCAAATGGCCTATGCGCGGGCGGGAATTATCACCGCCGAAATGGAATATGTCGCATTGCGCGAAAATATTGGGGCTATGCCTCCCTCGCAGAGCCAAAACGAAGCAATAGGTAACGTTGACACGGGGGCAATGCCAGCCTTTTTTACACCTGAATTTGTGCGCCAAGAAATTGCAAGTGGACGTGCTATCATCCCCAAAAACATCAACCACCCCGAATGCGAACCCATGATTATTGGTCGCAATTTCCGGGTCAAAATCAACGCTAATATCGGTAATTCCGCTGTTACTTCCTCAATGGCAGAAGAAGTAGAAAAAATGGTATGGGCAACCCGCTGGGGCGCTGATACGGTGATGGATCTTTCCACAGGCCGCAACATTCATAATATTCGTGAATGGATATTGCGCAATTCGCCCGTACCAATTGGAACCGTACCGATTTATCAAGCTTTAGAAAAAGTCCATGGCGTCGCCGAAAACCTGACTTGGGAAGTCTTTCGAGATACTTTGATTGAGCAGGCTGAACAAGGGGTAGATTATTTTACCATTCACGCAGGCATCCGCTTGGCCTATGTTCCCCTCACCGCCGACCGCGTGACGGGCATTGTCTCACGCGGCGGCTCTATCATGGCAAAATGGTGTCTCCACCACCATAAAGAAAGTTTTCTTTACGAACATTTTGACGAAATCTGTGACATCGCACGTACGTATGATGTTTCCCTTTCCTTGGGTGATGGACTGCGCCCTGGCTCTATTGCCGATGCCAATGACCGCGCCCAATTTGCTGAACTCGAAACTTTGGGTGAACTTACAAAACACGCATGGACAAAAGACGTTCAGGTGATGATTGAAGGCCCTGGCCATGTCCCCATGCATAAAATCAAAGAAAATATGGATAAACAATTGGTGCATTGCCATGAGGCTCCTTTTTACACTTTAGGGCCTCTTACAACTGACATCGCTCCTGGTTATGATCACATCACCTCCGCCATTGGGGCGGCGATGATCGGCTGGTTTGGAACTGCAATGCTTTGCTATGTTACGCCAAAAGAACATTTGGGCTTACCCAATAGGGATGACGTAAAGGTAGGGGTAGTGACCTATAAAATCGCCGCCCATGCAGCCGATTTGGCCAAAGGGCTTCCCAGCGCGCAAATGCGCGATAATGCTTTGTCGCGAGCGCGGTTTGATTTCCGCTGGCAAGATCAATTCAACCTAGCGCTTGATCCCGATACAGCACGCGCCTTCCATGATGAAACTATGCCAAAAGAGGCCCATAAATTGGCCCATTTTTGCTCTATGTGTGGGCCAAAATTCTGCTCCATGCGTATTTCTCATGATATTCGTGATGAAGCACAGGCAAAAAAAACTAAAGAAGAAGGCATGCGCGCCATGGCAAAAAAATACCAAGATGGTGGTGCTCTTTATATGGAGCAAGCTGATATAGAAAAACAAGTGGTAGAAAGTTGAAGCATATTTTAGTCAAGGGCGCGGGCGTGGGCGGTCTCACAGCTGCCTATGCCCTGTGGCAAAAGGGGGCGCGACTTACCGTTGCTGCGCCTCCACTAGCGCCTATTGGATCTGCGAGTTGGTATGCTGGCGGTATGCTCGCCCCCCATTGTGAGCGTGAAAGCGCTGACCCTTGTATTGAGACTGAAGGTCTACAATCTATGCTATGGTGGCGCGAAACCCTACCGCTGCTTTATAAACAAGCTGGCACGCTTGTTGTAGCAAAGAGTCGCGATAGCACGGAATTACAACGCTTTAGCACCCGCACGCGCGGCTATAAATGGGTAGATAAAGCAGGCATCCAAAAACTTGAACCCAATCTGGAAGAACGATTCATACATGGGCTTTTCTACGCCGATGAAGCGCACATTGACCCACGTCAAGCGCTTCTTACCCTCAAATCACATTTGAAAGAAAATGGAGTTACTTTCACCAACTCCGTCATTGATGAGAGTGCTTTTGATCTTATTATTGATGCTACAGGCATTGCAAATGCAGTCTCTGACCTAGATTTACGCGGGGTGAGAGGCGAAATGTTATTACTCAAAAACCCTGATATCAGTCTGAACCGCCCGATTCGACTTTTGCACCCCCGCATCCCACTTTATGTTGTGCCGCGTGATGACCATATATTTATGGTAGGGGCAACAATGATCGAAAGCGATTCATTACATGCTATCTCAGCGCGTTCAATGATGGAGCTTTTAAATGCGGCCTATGCGCTGCATCCCAGCTTCGCCGAAGCAGAAGTTATTGAAGCCAATGCTGCTCTACGACCAGCTTATTCGGATAATATCCCCCAGCTTAAACGCGCGGGAAACGTATTCTATATTAACGGCTTTTATCGCCACGGCTATCTCTTAGCGCCGCTGATCGCGCAAAAACTAGTTCAACAAATAATGGAAGAGAAATGATTATCTATGTTAATGGGGAAGCGGTTTCCTATAATGGAACAAATTTACAAACTTTACTCAATCAACTAGAATATAAGGGAGATTGGCTTGCCACTGCGGTAAATGGCCAATTGGTGCGTGCGGAAGAACGCTCCAACCAGCTATTAAACCATGGCGATAAAATTGAAGTATTAAGCCCCATGCAAGGGGGATAAAATACTAGAAAAATCAAATATTTATAACAAAGTTCGGGAATTTTCTTGCCTTGGTAGTATTTTACTAACGTCTTTTTCTAAGCATATGGCGAACCCTTCCTTATTGGTAAAGGCAGGCGTTTTTATAGCGAGTGCTGGCGCTTAAGAGCTTTCTAAAGCACTAGGCTTAAGTTACATATAACGCATAGTCGTATTTATACTGGTGTGCCCCATCCATTCCATAACACGAAGTATATCTGCACCTCGCTTTAATAAGCGTGTACAACACGTATATCGTAAGGTATGGAAAGTAACATCCAATAGCTGAAGGTTATCACACATCCTGCGCCATTCTATACGGGCTTGTTGTTCTGTCAAGCCTTCAAAAGGTCGTGAACTTTTTCCTTTACTGTTCGAAAGCCTCTTAAGGATAGCGCGGCTACGGCTAGTAAGGGGTATGGTACGAGGCCTATTGGTTTTCGTGTGCCAAAAGGTTACGTTTTTAAAATCTTCACCAAAATCCTTCCACTTTACGCGTAACATCTCAGAAACACACCGCGCTCCAGTGTCTAATAAAAGTGCTGTAAAGTCATGCATCAGTGGTAGGTTATTGTTTTGGAAATATTTCAATATGTTTGCTTCTTCGTGATCCTCTAAATAACGAAAGCGTGTCTTAACAATTGGGTGCCATGTAAGACGAGGTAGTTTGGTTATCACCTCATGATCAAGAGCAACCTTTAGCATTTTAGAAAGTGCCGAAAGTTTCGCATTGATTGTTGAAATGCTTAACTTTTGACTTGCAAACTTCATTTTCATTGCTGTGACATCGCTAGCGGTTATTTCCGCTATGTCCTTTTGGTAGCCGAAATATTCGCATATATGCCGTCCATTAAGGATTAACATACGCGAAGAACGCTTAGTCGACCATTCGGTACGACACACGAACTCAAAAAGGTTACCCAATACCCGCAAATTGTTAGGCGCAAGGTAGCTTTTTCTTGTCTTTTTGAGAGCTGGTGCAGTTGGAGGTGCTAGCCCCATAGAGACAGCTAGACGTGCATTATGTTCCCATGCAGTAGCCTCCAATTCTGTTTTAAACGTTGGCCTATGTCTCTTACCGCTTTTATCGCGTACATCGGCTTGCCAAGACTTGCCTCTTTTTTTGACCATATATTGAGTCCTCCATTTCCTATTGATAAATCAAAACTAGATCCCCCCTTATTCTTTAGGTCGACTCAAGGCCGCTATTTTGTCCGGCCTGAAACCTGCCCAATGGTTATCTTTATCAAGAAATACAACGGGTACTTGACGGTAACCTAAGCTTTCCACAAATATCTGTGCATCTTTATTTTCTGATATATCAACGACTATATAAGATATATTGAGCTTATCCAAAACACGATAAGTTGCTGTACATTGGACACAATTTGGCTTGCTATAGATTGTAATCATGCCGCTTTTCCGGTAAGGGCGCCGGTGATTACCGTGTCACCGGAAACCTGCATGTTTCCATTGATTATTGCTTTGCCTGGAACCCTAGCATTGTCTGCAATATACGCGTTTTGCGTGACCCGCGCATCGTCATAAACGAATGACGACAAAGGAGTGCTTTATCGTCGTTAGGTTTTTTGACGTGACCAACGAATTTGAATAAGGAATTGCGGGGGCTAGAGCCCCGCTTTCCGGTTCAAGACCGAAGGCATTTTTAAGAAATTAAAAGGGGAATTCAGGGAACTAGGTTAGTTATTATTTTAATATATATGTTTGACCCCTTTGCTCGGAATGGCTAAGGCACAATAGCGTTAAAGAATAAATGGGGGCTCATCTTTGATCAGGCGCATGGTTAAGGTCGTGCGTACGGAAGCGACATTAGCGGCAGCGGTAAGGTGTTCGAGCACAAAGTTTTGAAACGTAGTGATATTGGGAGCAACGCATTGGAGCAAAAAGTCAAATGCTCCCGAAATCATCCAAGCTTTGCGCACTAGCGGCCATTGATAGACAAGGGCAGCAAAGCCACGCAAGTCTATTTCTGATTGACGGTGTAATCCAACAAAACAAAAGGTCACAAGGTCTTGACCGATTTGCGCGCCATCTAAAATAGCTTGGTAGGTTTTTATAATCGACTCATCTTCCAAACGCCGCACTCTTCGCAAGCAAGGCGGAGCAGAAATACCAACTTTTGAAGCTAATTCAACATTAGTAATGCGCCCATTGTTTTGCAATTCTTTGAGGATCTTCCAGTCAATGGCATCAAGTTCAGCTTTAATGGGCATAGATTTTATCTTCAAAAGAGGCCTCAGATAGGGTTAAATACCCTCAATACTTTTTTAGATTTTGGCAATGGTTTTATGAAGGCTTTAGCCTAGATTATTTTTCCAAAAGGCCGGTGAAAACAAGATAAAAATAGTAATCAATTCAAGCCTTCCCGCTAGCATTAAGAAACTTAAAATCCATAAAGCTTGGTCATTGATTGTGGCAAAATTGCCAGCAGGCCCAATGAGATGGCCAAAACCAGGTCCCACATTCGAAAGGGTTGTCAAAGCACCAGTGATGGCAGTGATAAAGTCTAGTCCTGTCATACATAAAAATAAAGTACCAATAATGAGCGAAGCCATATAAAGAACAATGAAGAGCGTAACATTTTGTACGAGTTCAGAAGAGAGATAGTTACCATCATAGCGCAATTTTACTACGGCATGTGGTGAAATTAGCTGGGTAAAATGCCCCATGCTTGCGCGTGCGATAATAATCATTCTGCTTATTTTTATGCCTCCTGAAGTGGAGCCGCTACACCCACCTATAAAGCCAGCAACAAAAAAGAAACCCCATGCAAAAGGGCCCCATTGGAGATAATCTTCAGAAGCGTAGCCAGTGGTGGTAATAATAGAAGAAAAATTAAATAGAGCAGTGAGGAAAGCGCGGGGAAAGGGTAAATTATGATTGAAGCGTAGCCAAGTAGCTATAATAAAACTACTGATAAGAACGATGCTTAAAAAGATGATGATCTGTTGTTCAAATAAGTTTTTGGAGCGGGCGGGAAGAACCAACTTTACATAAAGAATAAAAGGTATGGCTGAAAGTAGCATAAAAACTGTAGAGACGATCAGGATACTTTCTTTATGTTTAGTAAAATAGCCAAAGGAGGCATCATGGGTAGAAAATCCAGCGGTAGGGATGGTAGTCATGGCATGATTTATGGCATCGAAAAGGCCCATACCAGCGGTTAAGTAGCTGAGCGCGCAGATGATGGTGAGACCCAGATATGCAGCCATGATGCTATTGGCGATTTGTTGGATCCGCGGTAAAATTTTATCAGAACGATCCGATGATTCCATTTCAAATAGTTGTACGCCGCCTACGCGCAAAGAAGGTAAAATTAAAAGTGCGAGTGCGATAAAGCCTATGCCACCAATCCAACATACAAGGGAACGCCATAAAAGGAGACCGCGTGGTGCGTAGTCTAGTTCCGTGATGACGGTGGCGCCCGTGGTAGTGATCCCAGATACCGATTCAAAAACCGCTTGTGCAATAGATAAATGCAGGGGAGAAAAATAAAGGGGTAAAGCACCGATTAAGCTACCGGTAAGCCATAAACAGGTTGTGAGCAAAAAACCAAGGCGCGGCGTGAAACGCTGTTTAGCGCCTTGAGTTGCGAGTAAAACTAGAAAAGCTACAGCTAAAGTAGCAATTGATGAGTGCACAAAAACCCGCCAATCTTGGTTGCCAGAGTGAAGATCAACCAAAGCTGGTAAAAGCATACTACAGCCCATGATAAGGGCAAAACGGGAACAGATATTGATAACGAATTGAAAAATGATTGGCCTCAATCTATGGATACTATCTATCCCTCTTGCGGAGCTTTTAATGGTTTTAGCACTAATTAAGCACTATATGTACTTGTATTAAAATTTAAACCTTACCGCAACAAGCAAAATGGGAGGGTTTCATATAGATTGTAAATTTTGCTAGCGGTTTACGGAAAGCGCCTTCGCACGTATACAAAGCTATGATAGAGGGCCGGTAAGATAAATTTTACGAGGGATATTATGTCAGAACGCCATATACCAGTTATTATTATTGGCGCGGGTCCTGCTGGCTATACAGCGGCCATTTATGCAGCGCGCGCAATGCTGAAACCTGTTCTTATTGCGGGTCTTCAGCCAGGAGGCCAGCTTACCATTACCACTGATGTAGAAAATTATCCCGGCTTTGCAGAGCCCGTAACTGGCCCGTGGTTGATGGAGCAAATGGAACAACAAGCGCGCAATGTTGGTACTGAGATCATTTATGATGTGGTGACTAAGGCTGACCTATCGAAGCGGCCTTTTACGCTTTCTACCGATTCTGGAGCAATGTATCGTTGTGATGCTTTGATCATTGCTACGGGAGCGAAGGCACGTTGGTTGGGGCTTGAAAGCGAGAAAAAGTTTATGGGTAGCGGGGTTTCAGCTTGCGCGACATGCGATGGCTTCTTTTTCCGTGGTAAAGATGTGATAGTTGTTGGTGGCGGCAATAGTGCTGTAGAGGAAGCGCTTTATCTCTCTCATTTAGCCAAAACAGTGACTCTTGTTCACCGACGGGGGAGTCTGCGAGCGGAAAAAATTCTTTGTGCACGGTTATTAAAGCGTGATAACGTTCATATCCTATGGAATTATGAAGTAGAAGAGATTCTAGGAGAGGAAGCTAGCGGCGCGAATGGGGCAGTAGTTATGGGGGCGCGACTAAAGCATGTTTTAACTGGTGAAAGGTATGACCGCGCGGCAGAAGGGATATTTATCGCTATTGGCCATGAGCCTGCCGTAGGCATTTTTGCGGGGCAGTTACGGCAAAAGGCAGGCGGCTATTTATGGACAAAGCCTGATTCAACAGCAACCAGTACTGATGGTGTCTTTGCCGCAGGCGATGTGGCAGATGATGTCTTTCGCCAAGCAGTAACAGCCGCAGGCCGAGGCTGTATGGCTGCTTTAGAAGTAGAAAAATTTCTTGAGCAGTAGGAGTGTTCATAATATCCGCTGTTTAATTATATGATAAATGGGAGGTTATCGGGATGGCGCCTTTAGACTGGGATAAATTACGAGTTTTTCATGCGGCCGCAGAGGCAGGCTCTTTTACGCATGCCGCACAAAAATTACACCTTTCACAATCGGCTGTTTCTCGTCAAGTTTCAACGCTTGAACAAGATGTTGGGGTGCCGCTGTTTCAGCGGCATGCGCGTGGCTTGATTTTAACCGAGCAGGGTGAGGTTCTTTACCGCACTGCCCATGACGTTTTGATGCGTTTGGAAAGCGTGCGTTTTAAATTGAGCGAAAGCTGTGAAAAGCCATCAGGTAATTTACGTGTCACGACCACGGTAGGGCTAGGATCTGGTTGGATGGTTGATCGTATGCCTGAATTCTTAGCGCTTTATCCAGATATACAAATTCAGCTTTTGCTTGATGATTCTGAAATTGATCTTACTATGCGGCGGGCCGATTGTGCGGTGCGTTTGCATCAACCACAGCAGCCTGACCTTATCCAACGGCGCCTTTTTACGGTTCATATGCATATTTACGCATCTGCTAATTATATCGCGACCCACGGACGGCCTACTTGTTTAGAAGACCTAGACGGTCATCGTATCATTTCTTTCGGTGAACCAGTACCCAACTACCTTGTAGGTCTCAATTGGTTGGAAACCGCGGGGATTCGTCATGGAGCAATACGAACTGCAGCTTTGCAGATCAATAACTTAACCTCTATAAAAAAGGCAGTGATAGGGGATGTAGGTATTGCAGTTCTGCCTGATTATATTGTTCATAATGAGGAAAAGTTGGTGCGGCTCTTTCCAGAGATTAATGATATCCCGTCTTTTGATACATTTTTTTGCTATCCAGAGATTTTGAAAAATTCGGCAAAGCTGCGCGCTTTTAGCGATTATATATTTACTAAAGCCCGTAATTGGTCTTTTTAGCCGCGTGATTATTTAAAAGCTCAGTGCAGCACGGTGTTCTTACGGGTGTTGATGATATCAGTAAGCAAACGCCGCTATGCAAATAACGCAGGGTAGCTCTGCCTTATAAGCAGTTGTGTTTTTTGATAATGATTTTATATTAGAACTATCTTAAGATGGCGTTTTCCTCCCATTGCGTTTCTTAAGTGTTCCCTTTTGCAGGTTTTTAGATTGATTTTTTCTCTAGGTTCTGCAGAGTTTAAGCTGGGCTAATGCCCAGCTTTTTTTTAATTTTTTCTGATTATAGTGCCACATATAGTTCTTAGGCTTTTATGATTTTTTGGGCAAGGAAATGCTAACCATTGTTCCTTTATTCTCTTTGGACTTGATAACAAGCTGGCCTTTATGAGCTTCAAGTAGGGCACGGGAAATGGCTAAGCCTAGCCCAGAGCCCGCGTGAATTTTGGTAAACTCATTTTCTACTTGTTCAAAGGGTTGGCCGAGTTTCACGATAGATGCAGCAGGGATGCCAATACCTGTATCGGCAATGGTGAAAAGAAGGTGGTCGTCTTGATCACTGGCTTTTACAGTGATGGTTCCACCAGCTGGAGTGAATTTCACAGCATTAGAAAGAATGTTAAGAAAAATTTGCCGTATAGCGCGTCGATCAGCGTGACTATAGAGATCGGCCGCAATTAAGCTTTCTACTTTGATGGCTTTGTCTTGGGCTTGGGGCATAACGTAGCGCAAGGCTTCATTTATTATAGGCTCAAGATTAATGATCTCACAATCAAGAGTAAAACGGCCAGCTTCAATTTTTGACATATCAAGCATATCATTAATTAGGGTCAAAAGGTGGGTGCCAGATTCATGGATATCTCTCATATACTCATGATAGCGCTCAGAACCTAGTGGGCCAAATGTTGATTGTAACATAATCTCAGAAAATCCGATAATGGCATTAAGCGGTGTGCGTAATTCATGCGACATATTGGCCAAAAATTTTGACTTTGCTTTGTTGGCACTTTCTGCTCGTTCTTTTTCAGCTTGCAAGCTTTCATTAAGTTTTTCTACTTCTGTCGCTCTCTTTTGGGCGTTTTGCCGCGCTCGTCTTAAATCTTGGATAAAGGCAAAAAGCCGCGTTTCGCTGTCTTCAAGACTTTTTTGTTGTTGCTTTAATTCGGAAATATCGGTGCCGATGCAAACAAGACCGCCATCTTGGGTACGGCGCTCATTGATCTTTAACCAGCTTCCATCCGCCATTTGACGGATACTGGTGAAATTGCCCTGCGCATCGCTTTCAACTGAATATTCGCTACGGGCTGGGCGAGCCATTGCTTCGATAGCGGTTCGTTGAACGCCAGGTTGGAGAATATGATTTGGCAGGGCAGCATATTCCGCAAACTTACTGTTTGACATAACTAAACAGCCCTCTGGGTCCCATAAAACAAAGGATTCAGAAATATTTTCTATAGCATCGCGAATGCGCAAGTCAGCGCGTGCTGTTTGTTCAGCAAATTGGTGTTGTTCACTAATGTCAAAGGAAATGCCTACAAGGTGCGGCTCTTCGCCTTCAGCCATTTCTGCGCGGATACGCATCCATACATAGTGGCCACCAGCATGGCGCATGGGGATATTTATATCAATATAATCTTTTTCGCCATTCATTAATTCACGCCCCAATTCGTAAAGATCGGCATCATTGGGGTTTATAATCTCTGCTACTTGGGCTATTGAAAGCAAGGCATCTTGTGGTACATATCCCAGCATTTCATACATAGAGCGCGACCAATAGACACGGCCGCTTGCTATATTCCAATCCCATAAACCACACCGCCCGCGAGCCATGGCCATATCAATACGGTTTTGGATTTTTTCGGTGATAAGATCGGTATCGCGAGCGCGTATAATTTGAGCATAATAGGCATAGAGTAAGGCCAAGATTACCCCTATACCTGCTAGAAATAGACTTATATCAAATGATAATTTTTTGCGCCATGGAGCGTAGATCTCGTTTTCGCTTTGGCTGATAAAAACGCTATATTGTCCACTCTCTAAAGGGTGAAGGGCTGCGATAACTGCCTTACCAGAGAGGTATGCAGGAAAAATAAGGGATCGCTGTATAGGTTCAGTAGGAGCCGCAGCGCCTGATAAAACCTCCTGCAGAGGACGACCTAAAAGTCCTTTTATGTTGGAAACAGCAACTACAATACCATGACGATCAAGCACAGCAATTTGGGGCGATGACTTGCCAAAATATCTTTTTTGAAAGGTGTTCAGTATGTTTTGGAGATCTTGGTTCTCTAAGTTTTGTTCTTCGCCTACCGCGTTTTGCTGGCGAAGAGTATAATCAATGGATTGGCTAAGAGCCTGACTTGTTAGCGCTAATTTATCATGTACTTCTGGATAGAAGGTTTGATAATTCTGATAAAGTGAAAAGACGCGGACACAAGAAAGCAAGAGGATAAAAATAATCACCAAAAAGGGAACAGCGCGGCGCAACCAAGGTTCTACCCGCAAAAGGCGTTGATACGTGGAATCAGATAAAAGATCCATGTGTGCTGACCACATACGCCGTTGCTTAGCGCTGGGCTTTGTTTGTATATACCCGTTTGCGGGCGCGTCATACGCGTCCATTTGCGCCATTGTTGGCCCCCTGCACTTTTAAAATTGATTCGCTTTAATTAAGCGATGAATGGGTCCAATGAATCAAAACTGATTCGCCATGTCTAGTACTTTTTACAAAAAAGATTATTTCTAGTTTAGAAAAAAGCTGGTGGGGCTATGAGAAGGGTATAAGGACCATTTTGTGTTTATATCCGCGGGGGGCGTCCCCGCGGTATTTATACGCAAGATTAAGCTAAGCTCCGATTGACAATATCGGTGACATCAGCCGAAAGAGAGGCGCTATTTTTCACCTTTTCAAGTGCCGCTTTAGCTTTAGCGCTGCGGTTGGGCTCTAAACGTTTCCACGTTGCCATTTTTGTGAGTAACGAAGCAGCGACCTGTGGGTTAATTTTATCAAGCTTCAAGACAATCTCAACCAAAAATTCATAACTTGCGCCGTCTACACGGTGGAATCCTGGTTCATTGCCAGAGATAAAACTTCCAATAAGTGCGCGGACACGGTTAGGATTATCAAGTGAAAAGGCTTGATGCTGCATCAATTCTTGGACACGTTCTAAGCTATCTTCACTCACTGTTCGCGCTTGAACAGCAAAGAATTTATCAAGTGCGAGAGGAGTCTTGTTATAACGCGCTTCGTAAGCATCGCGGGCAGCCTTAGCTTCAGAGCTATTAAAGAATTCGTAGCATAAGACGCTTAGAGAACTGAGCCTATCAGTCATATTATCAGCGGTTTCAAAATGAGTATAAGCGCGGGTCGGATCGTTTTCTGAAAGCGCAAGATAACTTAATAGCGCGTTCTTCAAGGTTCTTTTGCCCACTTGATCATTATCAAGCTGGTAGGGTTTTTGTAAAGGCAAGGCTTCATAAAGCATGGCGATTACGCTGTGGTGAGCTTTGGCAAAATCAGTGCGCGCCTGTTGATAAACAGACTGAATATGATCTGGATCAATATTTTTACTGATTGTTTGGGCGAGGTCTCTCGGAGTTGGAAACCTAAGACACAGAGCACGGAAGGCAAAATCAAGGCCTTCATCTTGGATAAGCGTCGCGGTCAGGGCACTTAAAGAGGCGGGCAGATGCGCTTCTTCTCCCTTTACCATTGCGCTCATCGCTTTGGTATAAAGCTCTTGTAAGGCGAGCCAGCGGTTAACCTGATCTTTATCATGGCGTGCAAGGAAAACGCGTTCGTCATCACTTTGTTCGCTTTTTAAGATGATAGGGGCGGAAAATCCACGCAAAAGTGAAAGAATGGGCGCTTCCTTCAAACCGCTAAAACGGAAGGTTTGTTGCTTTTTACTTAAAAGTAACAAACCATTTTGCGCATTTAAGTCAGACGTATAGGTCATATCTTGTCCATTACGCCCCAAAAGGCCAAAGGCGATGGGAATAAGCATGGGCTGCTTTTCTTCTTGTTGGGGCGTAGGAGGTATGGTTTGGGTGAGGGTCAGGGTGAGAGCACCTCCCTCATATTGGCTTTCCACCTTTACTTGAGGCGTGCCTGCTTGCTCATACCAAAGGAAAAATTGGCTAAAATCACGCCCCGATACTTCTGCAAAACAAGATATAAAATCTTCAACCGTAGCAGCTTGCCCATCATAGCGGTTGAAATAAAGATCCATTCCTTTACGGAAAAGGGTTTCGCCCAAAATTGTATGAAGCATGCGCACCACTTCTGCGCCTTTTTCATAAACTGTCATGGTATAGAAATTATTAATCTCATTATATTCGCGTGGACGGACAGGATGCGCGAGAGGCCCGGCATCTTCTGAGAATTGATGAAGTTTTAGATCGTTGATCTCCTTGATGCGGGTTACGCCCGCTCCCCGAACATCGCTTGAAAAAGAATGGTCGCGGAAAACAGTTAACCCTTCTTTGAGGCATAGCTGAAACCAATCGCGGCAGGTAATGCGGTTGCCTGTCCAATTGTGAAAATATTCATGAGCAATCACTGCTTCAATCAACATATAGTCGTTGTCAGTAGCAGTCTGGGGGTCGGCGAGGATGTATTGATCGTTGTAAATATTCAATCCCTTATTTTCCATAGCTCCCATATTAAAGGCTGATACAGCAACAATATTAAAAATATCAAGGTCATATTCGCGGCCGAAACGTGTTTCATCCCATGCCATCGCCCGTTTCAGGGCATCCATTGCAAAAAGGCTGCGGTGGCGATTGCCTTGTTCAACATAAATATTTAATTTGACCTCGCGGCCTGATTGGGTAGTAAAACTATCTTCTAATTGGTCCAGCACTCCTCCAACAAGGGCGAAAAGGTAAGAAGGCTTTGGGAAAGGATCATGCCATATAGTAAAATGGCGTCCATCTTTTAAGACGCCTTTTTCGATGAGATTACCATTGGAAAGCAAGATTGGCGCTGTTTTTTGGTCGGCTTCAAGGCGCACGTAATAGGTGGACAGGACATCCGGTCTATCGTAAAAATAGGTAATACGACGGAAACCTTCGGCTTCACATTGGGTGCAATAAATTCCATTAGTTAGATAGAGCCCCATGAGCTCTAGGTTTTTTTCTGGATTAATCGTAGTGGTAAGCTCAAGAGTAAAATCACCGCTTGGTGGCATAAAAATTTCGAGTTTTTTGTCATTGGCGTGATAGGCGCTTTTATCAAGTGGCATGCCATTAAGAGTGATAGCCAGAAGATTGAGGTCATCGCCATCAAGAATAAGCGGTGTATGGGGCTTTGTACTATGACGGGGCGAAAAAGTTAGTTTTGCGTCAACAATCGTTTCATTAGGGGAGAGGCGGAAGCAGAGTTCGGTTTTAGGGAGGGCATAAGGGGTTGGCTGGTAATTTTCTAATCGATAAGGCAGGGTATTGGGCTGCATTTATGATCCTCTCTGAGTGGTTATGTGCTTATTAATTGTCAATGCTAGTATATAATAGACCATACAATGCATGAAGAAACCACAAAGCGGCTACCTTTAGATAACATTATCAACAGGATGAGCGCGTGACTTTTCTTTCTACACGGTGGAATGTGTTACATTATTTTGATAGCATGAATGGGAATGATACTTAACGTTATACCAGTTTTTACAAGATTACAAGCGTAAGCGCATATGCATGGCTTAGAGTCTATTGGAAAAGATTTAAACGGGCGATAATTGGTGTCTTAGACTTTTACATATAAGCGTTAATTGTAGTATTATTGCGTTACACTTGAGCGTAGCATTGTCATTTAAATAGTTTCCTGTTAAGCCTTCTCACTTATTTTTCTCTATGGATAAAAGATTATGGCTAGCAAAAAGAAGCTAATCCACGCTCAGCCTTCAGGTAATGCTTTTTTGGGCATTATGATGAAGCTTTTGTCAGTGGGTTGTTTTTCACTGATGTTTATATTTTTGAAGGCAGCTGACGGTGTACCCGCTGGGGAGTTAAGCTTTTTCCGTTCGTTTTTTGGGCTTATCCCTGTATTTGTTTGGACTGTATTCCAAGGCAATTTTTTGGGAGCTTTCTATACGCGTAACATTGTCGGTCATGTGTCACGCGGTCTGTTTGGTACAATAGCTATGTTTTTATACTTTTTTGCCTTAACCTTTTTGCCTCTGCCAGAGGTAGTCGCTATTGGTTATGGCGAACCTTTGATTTTATTAGCGTTGTCGGCGATTATTTTGCGTGAAAAGGTACGCTTTTATCGCTGGAGTGCAGTTTTTATTGGCCTTGCAGGAGTTCTGATTATCGCTTGGCCACGCTTAACTCTTTTAGGTAGTGATAACCTTGATAATGGCGTGCGCTTGGGTGTGGTAGCAGTTTTACTATCTACTATTTTAACAGCGATTGCGATGATTTTAGTGCGTAAGCTGGTATTTACTGAAAAGACGCCTACTATTATTATTTATTTTATGATTTCATCAAGTGTCCTTTCGCTTTTGACGGTACCCTTTGGCTGGGTGAAACCAGATCTTTATCTTGTTATACTTTTAGTTGTGGCAGGTATCTTAGGCGGTGTAGCACAGATTTTTATGACTCAAGCCTATCGTCATGCAGAAGCTTCTATCGTCGCCCCCTTTGACTACACGTCCATCATTTGGGCGCTTTTGGGTGGTTATTTTATCTTTCATGAAACTCCAACCCTGCATATGGTATTTGGTGTTGTGTTGGTGGTAGCCTCAGGTATGTTTATTGTTGGTCGCGAAGCGCATTTGAAGCGCATTAAAAACAAGACCATATCGACATAAAAAGCGGCGATCCTATATTAAATTGTAGTATGGGGAAGATTATGGGCCGTCCTTTGAGTTATGATTTGAGAAAGGCTGTTTATCAAGCTTATCAAGAAGGGTGCACAGCGCGGGAAGCTGGCAGGCGTTGTGGCGTAGCACCAGCCACCGCGGTACGTTGGGTTGCCCGCGGTAAAAGAGGCGAATTAGCTGCAAAAGCTAATCAACGTAATGGGTCTTGTTTAGACCCTTATCAGGATTTCCTTTTAGGGCTTTATCGCCAAATGCCATCCCTCACTTTACAGGAAATAGTGATACAATTGGCGCGCAGGCATGGCCTTTCTGTTTGTTCTGCTACTCTGAGCCATTGGTTGCGCAAACGCGGGTACCGCCGGCGCTCTCTGCCTAAGCGCTGTGATTGAGTACACAAACTCAGCTACGCCTAAATATTTTGCAATATATCATTTACAATCGCAAGCATAGATCGCAAAAATGTTTATTTATAATAATATTAGCTTTGAGTATTATAATAAATTTTTATATTCGACCTTCCCCTAAATTTCCCCTTTAATTTCTTAAAAATGCCTTCGGTCTTGAACCGGAAAGCGGGGCTCTAGCCCCCGCAATTCCTTATTCAAATTCGTTGGTCACGTCAAAAAACCTAACGACGATAAAGCACTCCTTTGTCGTCATTGATTTTTTGGTTGTGTCCTATGTTGTGACCAAAAAGGGATTTTTTAATGATTGATCTTGTGGCGGAACAAGTCAAGATAGAAGCCAAAATGCGGGACTTAGGGGCTGAACAGTTCCAAGCAACTTATCAAAAATGGTGTGACCAAGGTCGTGACTCAGAGAGCAAAAGTGTTCGTACAGCTTTGCTATCAGCGGTTGAACCTTTAGCAAAAGCCATTACTAATTTTCTCAAAGAGACTGAACGCAAAAAGGTAGGGCGTAAACATTCCACGGCACCTAAATTAAAACAATTTGAACCAAGCAAATTAGCTTATATAACGCTAAAGGCGACGCTTGATGGCTTTGTCCAAGAGCGCGAGCTACCTAAGCTTGCCATTCGTATTGGTGAGTATCTAGAGGCTGAGGAACGTTTTTATCATTTTTCCAAAAACCATAGCTCTATTGCTCATTTAGCACTCAAAAATCTTAACAAAGAAAGCTTGGACGGTGCTTATAGGCGTAATGCACTCAACCGGCTTATGCGTAGTAATCAAACGGAAGAAGAACAGAACGCTATACGCTGGACACAATCCGAAAAGTGTCTTGTAGGGATTAAACTCATAGAGCTTTTATGCTTGTCCACGGGCTTTCTAGAGGTTAATCAAGTTCGGCGGCACAAAAAAACCTATCGTGTTGTTATAGCGACTGAGCGTTTTTTAACATGGATAGCGAGTCTCAATACCCAATGCGAGATTATGCACCCCCATTATTTGCCTTGTGTCATTCCACCCAAAGACTGGACGTCTCTCAAAGGTGGTGGTTATCATACAGAGGCTTTAGCCTATCCTTTATCCCTTGTACGCACCCGCAGTCGTGCTCATAAGCGTTTACTCAAAAAGGCTGATCTTTCGCTCACCTATCGTGTGGTCAATGCTCTACAGCAAACACCATGGAAAGTTAATTCTCGTGTGCTAGAGGCCGCCCTTTACCTCTATGAACAAGGAAGCGGCTTGGCTGGTCTTCCAAGTGAAGATCTTTCCTTACCACCAAAGCCTTATGACATTGACACTAACGAAGTGAGTCGAAAGGCTTGGCGACAAGATGCGGCGCGTGTCTATGATTACAATTGTGTATTAGCGAGTCGTCGTATTCTAACCATTAAAACCTTAACAACGGCGCGCGACTTCACCTCCTATGAAGCCATTTACTTTCCCTATCATTTAGACTTTCGTGGTCGTGTCTATTCAGTTGTAACAGGTCTATCACCCCAAGGCACAGATCTTGCTAAAGGCCTTCTCACCTTTGCTAAGGGTGAAGCTATTGTAGAGCAAGAGGCTTGGGATTGGTTAGCCATTCATGGTGCTAATTGCTACGGCGCAGGTGATAGCAATTTTGAACAGAGGTTGACCTTTGCGCAAGAGCATAGCGCGCGTATATGTGCAATAGCAAAGGAGCCGTTAGACGACCTATGGTGGACAAAGGCTAAAAACCCCTTTTGCTTTTTGGCATGGTGTTTTGAATGGGCAAAGGGCGTAGAGGCGAAAGCTAAGGGCGAGGTATTCTATAGTAGTCTTCCTATTGCCATGGACGGCTCATGCAATGGTTTACAGCATTACGCCGCGATGTTAGGTGACCCCGTAGCGGGTGAAGCGGTCAACCTTGTTCCCTCTCAAAAGCCGCAAGACATTTACGAACGTGTAGCTTTATCGACTCGTGAACGTCTAAAGGAACTTATAGAGAACGGTACTGATGAGGAGCAAGCTTTAGCGCAACAATGGTTAAAGTTTGGTATTGACCGGAGTCTAACGAAACGCCCCGTTATGATCTTACCCTATGGCGGCACATTTGATGCTTGTCAAAAGTACGTTTATGAAGAGGTTTCTCAACGCGATAACCAGCTTGCAAAGAGCGGTAATGTTTTAGCCAAGGATAGTAAATGGATAGCTAAGCATATCTGGGAGGCGATAGATGATGTTGTTATTTCGGCTAGATTGGCTATGGCGTGGTTGCGCTCAATCGCCGCTATGGTTGCCAAGGACGGGCAAGCGGTACATTGGACAACGCCTACGGGCTTTCCCGTCTATCAATATTACCCTGCATTAAAGGTAAAACGTATAGAAACCGCGCTCTTTGGTACCGCCTATCACCCGAGAATTTATATAGAACAAGATAAGGAACTTAACAAAACGCGTCATGTCAACGGCGTAGCCCCTAACTTTGTTCATTCCTTAGACGCTAGCGCGCTTTTCTTCACGGTTGATGAGGCTGTCAAGGCGGGGATAGAGGCTTTCGCTATGGTGCATGATAGTTATGGCACTCACGCCGCACATGCCCCGCAATTGGCACGCCTTTTGCGCCAAGCCTTTATCAAACTTTATCAAGGCCAAGACGTCTTAACCAACTTCAAACAGGAAGTCATTCCTATAGAGCGTCAAGACGAGGTAGCAGAGCCCCCCTTTATAGGCGGTCTAGAGCTTAAGGCGATCGCTCAAAGCCCCTACTTTTTTGCTTAATTTTAATTACCCTACCCTTAAGGAAGAAAGAAAGATATTCTGATGCAATCAAAACATTTATTTACGCTCCACTTTGGCGCCCTGCATGACGACATTATCGTCGAGGGTGGAACCTTTGTTCGCAGAGACTTAACCCACAAACAATTCTCACGTCTTCGTAAAATTCTCATCAACATTGCGCTTTCACAAAAGCTTATTGGAAAGAAGTCAAAATGAACCGTGACCTTTTACATTCTCTATCACCCCAAACTGTCGGACAAGCAAGCCTTAAGCAACTCAAAGAAACTGATACATCTCCAAAAGAAATCCAAGCAACCGCCTTTGCAATTACCCTTCTAAGCTATTGCCGCAAGAAGAGAATAGAGGTTGGCGATGTGTTCACCGTAGCTAATAACATTCTTTATTCCAAAGAAGCTGAACAGGCACCGGCTTTGCGCGCTCTTCACAATTACATGCAATTCGAATTTTAGGAACTTTACTCATGGCAAACACCACACAAGATAGACCACGGCTTAGACTCAACACACCAAAAGGCCTTTTAAAATACCCCCACCTTAGCGAGGTGGACTATGGCACACAAGCCTTTCCCAATAAAGAAGGCTCTTACAACACACGGCTTATTTTAAAGGCACAAGCCCCAACGACCCAAGCCTTTATAGAAAAGCTAGATGCCTTCATGGAGCAAGCCAAACAATGGGCAGAAGAGCAATTAGAGCAGTTACCGGTAAAAACCCGCAAAGATATTGAGCGAGGCGGCGGCCTTAAGGCACAAGCCCCTTATTCAGAGCTCTACGATGATACAACAGAAGAGCCCCTAGGTGAGATTGAATTCCGTTTCAAGAAGAAAGCAAGCGGCGTAGGTAAAGACAGCAAAACTTGGCAATCGTCACCCCCGCCGCTCTTTGACGCCTCTACACCCCCTAAAAGGATTGATAAGAAACTAGAAATCTGGAGCGGAAGTCAAGCGATTATTAACGCTGATTATCTTCCTTATTTGGTTGCCTCTTCTGGAACATATGGGTTAACCGCGCGCTTGAACGCTGTACAAATTATAGAGCTTGTCAATCGCGAGGGCGGTCAAAATGCTCAATCTTACGGCTTTAGTGGCAATGACGAAGGGTATTGCTTTGCGGGCGAGAACGAAGACACGACGTCCTTTGATCAGAGCGAAAGTAGTCGAGCTGATGATGCTTGCGACGAAGACGCCGACTTCTAGAGCAAGGGGCATAAGGGCAGGATATCGTTCGGGGCTTGAAGAACTTGTAGCGCAACAATTGAAGCGTTTAGGAATTGACGGGGCTTATGAGAGCCTAAAAATTCCCTATACACCGCCAAGCAAATTGCGTCACTATACGCCCGACTTTATCTTGCCCAATGGGATTATCATAGAGACAAAGGGGCGCTTTATCACCGCTGATCGCCAAAAGCATAAATACATTAAAAGTGAACATAGCGCTCTTGATATTCGGTTTGTCTTCTCAAACGCTAAAACAAAATTGTCCAAAAGTTCCCCTACCACTTATGGCAAGTGGTGTGAACAACACGGCTTTCTCTATAGCGTTCGTTGTATTCCCAAAGATTGGCTCTTAGAGCCCCCTTGTCCACATCGTCTCAACGCCCTTTCCAGCATCAAATCATCCACGCTTACTTTGTGAGGTATTCATGAGTCGTTCAATTAGAACAGGTCAAAGCCAATGTTTGACCCAAAGCTAACCGCTTTCACCACCCTTATTATCATTACTGGACTGATCTTCTTATATGAGTCCACCTTATTTTGGAGCTATGTATGGAGTCTTTAGATGCAGAATTTGTCACCCACGAACCATGCCCAAACTGTGGCTCTAAGGATAATCTAGCGCGTTATACGGACGGTCACGGCTATTGCTTTGGTTGTCAATATTACGAGAAAGCCAAAGGCGTAAGCGCCCCCAGTCCTTATATAGGCCTTTGCGCTATGGGTGAGGCTAAGAGTATTTCTTCAAGGTGTTTAACAAAAGAGACTTGCGAGAAATGGCGCTACACCATATCAACCTATCAAGATAGGAAAGTACATATTGCTCATTATTGCGATGATATGGGGCGCCCTATTGCCCAAAAGCTACGCTTTGACGACAAGAGCTTTAAATTCTTAGGCGATACCAAAGCCGTTGGCCTTTATGGGCAACATTTATGGCGTGACGGTGGTAAGCGGGTGGTGATCACGGAAGGTGAACTTGACGCGCTTTCGGTTTCGCAAATCCAAAATCATAAATGGCCGGTTGTCTCTCTTCCAACGGGGGCGGCAGGGGCTAAACGGGCTCTACAAAAATCCTTTGAATGGCTTAATCGCTTTGAAGAAGTCGTATTGATGTTTGATAATGACGAGGCAGGACTACGGGCGGTTAGTCAATGTTCTACACTCCAGTTTCCGACAGGTAAGTTACGCGTTGCGCTCTTGCCACTCAAAGATGCAAACGAGATGCTCAAAGCCAAACGCCATAGCGAAGTGGTCGACGCCATTTTCGGGGCAAAACCCTATCGTCCTAAAGGGATTTCTTATGCTAATGAAGTAAAAGAACTTGTGAAACAATATGACACTAAGCAAGGCTTTACACTTCCTTATGAAGGCTTAATGGAAAAGACCCAAGGTATACGACTTGGGGAATTGTGGACATTCGCCGCTGGTACGGGGATTGGCAAATCCACTTTGGTACGTGAATGTGCTTATCATTTCCTAAAATCAGGTCACAGCGTAGGTATGCTCATGCTTGAAGAGAGTATGCAACGTACAGCACTTGCCATGGTTGGCTTAGCTATTGATAAGCCCACTCACCTTGTATGGAATGACCTTAGCGAAGACGAACGCAATAGAGGTATAGAAGCGGCACTAGATACGAGACGCCTTTGTTTTTATGAACATTTCGGCGTTACTGATCTTGATACGATTGTCGACAAAATTCGCTATATGGCGGTAGGTTGTGAGTGTCAATTTATTATCCTTGATCACTTATCATTTTTGGTTTCCGGCTCAATGGAAAATGACGAGCGTCGTCTTATAGATCACATCATGGCTACGTTAGAAAAACTAACGCAAGAACTTAAAATAGGTCTTCTTTTGGTTTCTCATTTAAAACGTATTGGCGGCGATAAAGGCCATGAAAACGGCGCCGAAATCTCTTTATCTCATTTACGCGGCTCAGCAACCATTGCCAATTATTCAGATTATGTCATTGGCCTAGAACGCAATACGCAATCCGAAGATAAAAACTGCACAACGTTACGTGTTCTCAAAAGCCGCCACACCGGTGACACAGGCTTTGCGGGTCACTTGGTTTATACGCCACAAACGGGGCGCTTACAGGATGCACCAAACATTTTCTCACCAACATTAGAACAAGAGGAGGCCTTATCTCCTTTTTAGGAGCTTATATGGAACTTATCTTTGATATCGAAACCGACGGCCTTTTGCCTAAGGTGAGTAAAATACATTGCCTTGTTATTAAGGATCTTAAAACAGGGCAAATATCTTCTTTTACACAAGAGACTATGGAGCAAGGTATAGCGCTCTTAAGCCAAGCAGAACGCCTTATTGGCCATAATATTATTGGCTTTGACCTTCCCGTCATTCAAAAGCTCTATCCAAAGTTTGAAGCAAAGGGCGCGCTTATTGACACCTTAGTCTTTGCGCGTCTTATTTGGCCGCAAATTAGCGATATAGATCATAATCTCATCAAAAAGGGGCGTTTGCCTTCCACCCTTCTTGGCCGCTATAGTCTAGAGGCTTTCGGCTATCGTTTTGGTAACTATAAGGGCGATTATGCACAACTTATGCAAGCCAAAGGCCTTGACCCTTGGGCGGCCTATAGCGAAGACATGCGCCTTTATTGTGAACAAGATGTTGCACTCACCCACGTTCTTTATAAGCACTTGTTAGAAAAGAGTAAGGGGTGTGAGAAGGCCATAAGCTTAGAAATACAAGTAGCCAAAATCTTAGCGCGTCAAACTCAATGGGGGTTTGCCTTTGATAAGGCGCGCGCCCAACAATTCTATCTTGAACTTATAAGTGAGCGCGAGGCACTTAACGAAGACTTGCAGAAAACTTTTGGCATGTGGATAGAGCCCGACGGCGTACCCAAAGTTGCCAAACAAACCCACCGTTTTAAAGGACAACTCATTGCAGAAGGAGTCACATATCAAAAGATAAAATACTTACACTTCAATCCAAACTCCACACATCATATTGCCAATCGTCTACAGAAATTGTTTGGCTGGAAACCAAAAGCCTTTACCCCTTCGGGTAAACCACAATTGGACGAAACGATCTTGGCTAAATTGCCTTGGCCGCAAGTCAAGCAATTAGCGCGTTATATGATGTTATCCAAACGTATTGGTCAATTATACGAAGGAAACCAAGCATGGTTAAAACTTGAACAAAAGGGGCGTATTCATGGACGCGTCAATACATTAGGCGCAGTAACACGGCGTATGACCCACCAAAACCCTAATATGGCGCAAGTTCCAAATAGCGCCTCAGCGTTTGGCAAGGAATGCCGCGCGCTCTTTAGAGCAACAGAAGGCTTTGTGCTGGTTGGTTGTGATGCTGATGCCTTAGAGTTAAGGTGTTTAGCGGGCTATATGGCGCGCTATGATGAGGGCGCGTATATCCAAACGGTGCTATCAGGCGATAAAGCTCAAGGCACAGATATGCATTCGGTCAATGCCCGCGCTTTAGGGCTTGACCCAAAAGCCCTCTATAAGGTTGAGAGTAGAGAGGCATCAGGGCGCGATATTGCTAAAACGTGGTTTTATGCTTTCATCTATGGAGCGGGGGATTTAAAACTAGGCCTTATTATGGGGGCGAACGGTTCTGATAAGAAGATTGCCCAAAGCGGTAAAAGCTCACGTAACGCCTTTTTGGTAGCACTTCCCGCTTTAGGTCAATTGGTTAATGCAGTCAAAGAGCGTGTACAAAAACGCGGCTTTTTAAAAGCCATTGACGGCGGGCGCCTTTTGGTACGCTCTCAACATGGCGCTTTGAACACACTCCTCCAATCAGCAGGGGCTTTGTTCATGAAACAAGCCCTTGTCATTTTAGATCAAAATCTCAAACAAGCAGGACTTATCCCACGTAAAGATTATGAGTTTTGCGCCAATATCCATGATGAATGGCAAATTGATGTACGTCCACCCCACGTTGCCTTTGTTATGAAGGCGGCGCCCGACTCTATACGCTTGGCGGGTGAAGCGTTTAACTTTGCTTGCCCCTTAGCGGGTAACGCCGTTTCAGGTGAGACATGGGCGCACACGCACTAAGACAAAAAGATCTACGGCGCAATAAGGGCGGCGGGTTTCTTTATGTCATGACCAATCCAGCATGGCCGTATTATAGTAAAGTAGGACGCACGACCGATCTTTTATCGCGCTACCGCTCTTACCAAACGGCAAGCCCATACCGCGATTTCCTCCTTTATTATTATCGCTACTTTCAGAATATTTGGGCGGCAGAACGCCATTTTTTCCAAACATTCAAGCAATGTGAACGCCGCGGCGAATGGTTAGCCCTTCACCCCGACGACGCTTGCCTTTTGATTGATAGAGTCAAGGAGGAACACTTAGCTTAAGGAGAGACCCATTCGTACACAATTGCTTATTGACGGCGATTTATTCGCCTATCAAATTGCTTGCGTTCATCAAGAAACTTATAATTTTGGTGAAAGCACCGCCGTAGCGGTGGAGTTAGACGAGGCACGACGCCATTTTGACACGCTTATCGACGAGTTTTGTCAAACCTTAGGTGTCAAAGATGTTTTGATTGCTCTTTCAGATTATGAGAATTTTCGTAAAAATCTCAACCCGTCTTACAAAGCCAATCGTGACCCTAAGGCACGCCCCCTTCTTCTAGCCCCGCTTATTCAACATATAGAGCAAAATTATGCTCATAGCCGTTTGCCGCGCTTAGAAGCCGACGACGTTATGGGCTTACTCAGTACACAGCCAAATAGTCCTTACATAGTGGTCACACAAGATAAGGACTTAACGGGGGTTGCGTGTTGCTATTGGAACCCAAAGAAAGACAAAGCGCCAAGAGAGATTAGCAAGGAAGAGGCCGACGCCTTCTTCTATAGCCAAATTTTAAGTGGTGATAGTAGCGACGGCTATAAGGGCTGTCCAACGATTGGCGCCATAAAAGCCGCACAAATCGTAGAAAACCCGTTTCTATGGGCGTGTGAGACGTCTCTTATCCAATCAGGGAAAAACAAAGGCAAGGTCAAACAAACATGGACGAAAGTTCCATGTGACAATATTTGGCGCGCCATTGTTGCCCACTATGAACACCAAGGCCTTAAGGAAGAAGACGCCCTCCTTAACGCCCGTATGGCACGAATTTTGCGCCATGGAGAATATAACTTCAACACAAAGGAACCTATTTTATGGAAACCAAACCAAGGATCATAGCGCTTTATTCTTCCGCGCCCCAATCAGGTAAGACGACTATAGCCCAACATATAGCAAGGTGTCACGACTACCACCCCGCCTCTATAGCCGCGCCTCTTAAGAAATTTATCAACGATATTTTAACTACGGGCTATCATAGAGAGTCATTTAAAAATCTAGAGACGTATACTAAAGAGAAAGCCATTCCCGAATTAAGCGGCAAAAGCCCACGTGTTCTTATGCAATCCTTAGGGGTTGATTGGGGGCGTAACGTCATGGGTGAGGATTTTTGGCTTAACCTTTTCCTCCATAAATATAACCTGCTCCATTCTAAAGAGCTGTCTTCCGGTTTTCTTATTATTGATGATCTACGCTTTCCCAATGAATTTGAAGCGTTGAAAGAAAGAGGCGCCGTGTTTTGGAAAATTGTTCGAAAAGACGCACATCGCCCCAATGATCACAAAAGTGAAGGTCTATTAGATGCTTACAAATTTAATGAAACTATTCAAAACGACGAAGGAACAGAAGTCCTTTGCGCCCGAGCAAGCGAGCGGCTCAGTCAATACGCTTGAAGACGCAGTCAAGCGCGTTGATATCGCAAACTTCACCCCCGACCTTATGACGGTTGCTTATTTGATGAAGGTCTATCCACAACGCACCGCCGACATAAAATGGAGTGATCGTGAAATTTGGCTAAAAGTTGGTCAAAACCAATTGATCGACAAACTTATTCACCGCCTAAAAAAGAGTAGCTCAGTCAATACGCTTGACGAGGCAATCAAGCGCGTTGATATCGCAAACTTCACCCCCGACCTTATGACGGTTGTCTATTTAATGGAGATCTGTCCACACGACACCCCCGACATAAATTGGAGCGAGCGTGAGTTTTGGGCACACACTGGTCAACACCAATTAATCAACAAACTTATTCACCGCCTACAAAAGAACGGCTCTATATAAAAAGGAAATTAAGATGTGTATTTTTGGCTCATCAAACGATAAACCCGAACCCCAAGCACCACCACCAACCATTATCCCCCAAGCACCAAAGCCCCCCGACGCCCCACCCGACGCTTTAGAGATCAAGAAAGATCAAGGTTTAAAATCAAGGCGCAAGCGCAATCCTTTGCGTATTGATGTAGGCGCACCTATCCAGCCGTCTAAAACAGGGGTGAACATCTAATGGAAGGTCACGCCAAAACGCGTTATGAAGCCTTAGAAAAGGCACGCCAACCCTATTTAGATAGGGGGCGCAAATGTGCTAAACTCACCCTTCCCGCCCTTTTACCCCCCGAAGGTAGCCAAGACGGCTCTCAAAACTTTACAACACCCGAACAATCAGTAGGAGCACGCGGCGTCAATAACATTGCCGCTAAACTTCTTATGGCGTTGTTCCCACCTTCTGCACCCTACCTAAAAATGGAAGTGGACGCCATGGAGGCGTTTAAACTCACCGAACAAACAGGGTCAAAGGATGAGATAGACAAGGCCTTTGCCCAATATGTACGCCGTATTATGACCGATTTTGAAAGCCGCGCTTTGCGTTCAGATTTTTACGAGGTGTTTCGTCACCTTGTCATAAGCGGTAATGCCGCCTTTTATCTTCCAGCAGAAGGGCGCGGACGGGTGTTTCGCCTTGATAAATATGTGTGTCAAAGAGACCCTGCAGGTAGCTTATTAGAATGGGTAGGCAAAGAAACCGTAGCCTATGCCGCCTTACCCGAAGACGTGCAAAAAACCATACCCCTATCCCATGAAGATACGACAGATAGTAAAGGGGCGCTACCAACCAAGCCTATTGATAAAACCGTAGATCTTTATACGCACGTGATACTCAATCAAGAGGGCACCTATACGGTGTATCAAGAGGCAAACGGTGTGGTGGTTGAAGATACGGTAGGCGAATATGAACCCGACGCCCTTCCGTTTCTTGTTTTGCGCTATAATAAAATTGACGGTGAGAGTTTTGGGCGTGGTTTGGTAGAGGAATATTTAGGCGATCTTCGTCATCTTGAGACTTTATCAAAATCCATGCGCGAATATGTAGCGATAGCCTCTAGGATCATTCCGCTTATCAATCCTAATGCTTCACTAGAGCCAAAGGATCTCACAGATGCACAAAATGGCGAGCCGGTAGTAGGGTCACGCGATGATGTAAGCTACCTCCAGCTAGAGCGTGATCACGACTTCCAAGCTGGACGGGTGATGATGAATGAGCTTCAACAACGCTTAGCTTTCGCCTTTTTGATGAACACCGCCATACAAAGGCAGGGCGAGCGGGTAACGGCTGAGGAAATTCGTTATATGGCGCGTGAACTTGAAGACACGCTAGGGGGTGTGTATTCGCTCTTGGCGCTTGATCTACAATTGCCCTTAGCCAAGGTACAAATCGCTCAACTTGAGTCCACAGGCGCGTTACCCGAACTACCCAAAAACATAGCTACGCCCAAAATTGTTACCGGTATGGACGCTTTAGGGCGGGGTAATGACCTATCAAATCTCATGCAGTTTCTCTCTATCATTGGCCAAAGTCCAGCGGTGGAAAGCTTGAAATGGGATCAAATCTCGTTGCGTGTTGCCAATGGCCTTAACATTGAAACCGACGGCTTAATCATGAGTGAACAAGAGCTCCAACAAAAACACCAACAAGAGATGATGAAACAAGCCATGCAAACTATGGGCGGCGCGGCCGTTAATCAAATGGGGCAATTAGCCCAACAACAAATGGAAACAGGACAATCTGAACAATGACAACAGAACAAGTAGAACTAAAACCGGAAAAAGCCCCCACGGGGAGTGACAAATCCAAAGACACTCAACCAAAGGTCAAAGTCTCTCTAGGCGAGGTAAAGGCCAAAGACGCGCCAAACCGTGAAGGCATATGGCGTGATGACGGACATAAGGACGGTTTAGCCGTCATAACACGTATAGGATAAACCATGGACACCCAAATAGAGTATGAAGAAGACGTACAAGATCAACCCGCAGATGTAGAAGGCGTTAGCGAGCAATCCCCTACTGAGGAAGTCTCATCTGATCAAGTATCAGAACAGGCAGAGGATATTGCAGAGCAAGCGGGGGTTGATGTTAGCGCGATTGAAACCCAGTGGTTAGAAGACGGTACAATCCCGCAAACAGAACTCAAGAAGCTAGAACAAATAGGCATCACACAGGACATGGTGCAAGAGTTCGTGCAATACCGTTATGAGAAAGCGAGAGAAGGTTTTAACGGCGTTATTGAGGATGTAGGCGGTCAAGAAAAACGTTTACAAAGATGAAGGATTGGGCGGCCAAGAATTGGGATGAAACCCAACTTGACGCCTATAATAAAGCGGTCAATAGCGGGGATAAAGGGCAAGTTGCCTTTGCAATTAAGGCTTTGAAGGCTGATTATGAAAAGCTCAATAAGCGCGCGCCCAAGCTTTTAAACGTTGCCAATCAACAAACCAAGGGCGGTATGATCTTTCAAAGTACGGAAGAGATTGTAGCGGCCAAAACTGACCCCCGCTATAAGAGTGACCCCGCCTATAGGCGTAAAATAACAGATGCTATTAAGCGTTCGGTTGAACATTTTGGCTAATGCGCACCCTTAACGAACTGATCATTCATTGTTCGGCGACAAGAGAGGGGCAGGATTTTAGCGCAAAAGACATTGATCTTTGGCATAGGCAAAGAGGCTTTAGGATGATTGGCTATCATTTTGTCATTCGTCTTGACGCTAGCATAGAGCTAGGCCGCCCCGTTGAGGACATAGGCGCTCACACAAGGGGTCATAACGCCAATTCCATTGGTATTTGTTATATTGGCGGCCTTGATGCAAAGGGGCAGCCCAAAGACACAAGAACAAAGGCGCAGAAAGAAGCACTGATAGACTGTGTGAGACGCCTTCTAAAAGCCTATCCCTCCATTACAAAAATAGCAGGTCACAATGAATATGCACAAAAAGCTTGTCCTAGCTTTGATGTGCAAAAAGACCCTTTAGGAGGCTTAATTCATGAAAAAACTTAGCAAAAGGCGCACCTCTAAACTGGTGCTCATTGGCAATTGTCTTCTAGCGTGGATGCTATGCTTTTATAGTGTGTATCATGGTGAAGGGGTTAGCATTGTTGCGACGACCTTAAGCTTTATTGGCGCGATTTATGGCGGCTATATGGGCGTTGGTCACCTTGATTATCGTCAAATAGATAAGGGGGGTGAATAATGCTCTCTAGCTTGCTTTGTCGTTTCCAAACACTGGTACTCATTATTCTTTGTCCTTTGTTGGGGTATGGTGTTGGCCATTATCTCACTATGCGCGCACAACTTGCCCAGTATCAAGAACAAAAAAAGGCATGGGTAGCGGCCATGGAACAACAACAAAAACAATTTTTAGAAGATGAGGAGAAGAAAAGCGCCTTTGAACAACGGGTAAAGGCCTTAGAAAATGAACTCAATCAATCCACGGCAAAGCATAATCTTTGCCTTAATACCACTCTTGTTGACCGGTTGCGCGGCTTATGGGACGAATAGTCTACCCCCGCTTCCCGCGGACGTTTTGACGTGTTTTACAAAAACCACCAAAGCGCCGCCTAAAGGCAGTATGGATCAACAACAAATTATCAATCTTATTATTCAATTAAGACGCTCTGAGCTTGCCAAAAGCGCTTGCGGACAGCGTCTTATCTCGTTTTACACAATCCTAGAAAAAGGTAAAAAATGACACAAAACTTTTCTATAAAAGACATGATTTCTCACCCAGGGCAACGCAATGCCCAAGGAGACGAATGGGCACTCTTTCGCACTGAGTTTATTACGGATGTTATGGCGCAGTACCATGCTCTTTGCCTATATCGCGAACGACATCAAGTTCGGCGTATTGAAAGGAGTAAATCCGCAACCTTTCCTTTAATTGGGGGCACAAAAGCAACGTATCTTGAAGCGGGCGCGTTTATTGAAGGACAAAAGTTCCAGCATAGCGATGTAACCATTCTTTTAGACAATCCAACAGCTGCAAACGTTTATCTTGCTGATTTTGAAGAAGACATGAGTCCAGTAGATTTTCGTGCTCACTATTCGCAGGAAATGGGAACCGCCCTTGCTACAATGTTTGATCAAAACGTAGCACGTGTAGCCGTTCAAGCCGCACGCGAAAAGTCCTACTTTGTAGGAGGTGACGGCGGCTCTATTATCAAAGGTGGTAAAGATGTTGCTACGGACGGTGAACTAATTAAGAACACCCTATTTAAGGCTATGGAGCTTTTTAACTACAAAAAAGTTCCACAAACAGAGCGCTTTTGCTTTGTCTCTCCTACCACCTACGCGGCCGCCGCCGCTACTACCGACCTTATTAATAAGAATTGGGGCGGCGAGGGCTCTCTTGCGCAAGGTAAGTTGGGTACGGTTGCTGGTATTACCATTATCAGTACCATTAATCTACCACAAGGAGATCAGAGAGCAGATAGTGATGTACTTCCACGCTATCGCGGTGATTTCTCTAAGACAGCGTTCCACCTTATGCATAGAGATGCCGTAGGTACGGTTATGCTTAAGGAAATGACCACCTCTATAGACTGGGTACCAACCAATCAATCTACACTTTTGACCGCGAAATATATGGCTGGTCACGGTATTTTGCGCCCCGAATGTGCAATTGAAGTCACCACAGAAGAGGCCGCTTAATCCACTCTCTTTCCATAGACAAAACGCGAAAGGCGTCCACGCTCAACCCGTGGACGTCTTTTATTTTAGATGAGGCACAATGCAAGACACCTATAGCGACCTAAAGCGCCAAGCGATCAACGAACTTTTAGCGACCATTGGCCAAGACCCTATCGAAACATTAGAAAACCTACCGCCCGCGGGTAATACAGCGCTCAACACCTTAGACAGAATAACAGAGGAACTCCAAGAGCAAGGCTATTGGTTTAATCTCTATCCAAATTATAGGCTTGAACCCAACACGGACGGAGAAATCCTTTTATCTGATACAATTATCAATATTAAAGAGAATGGCGGCCTTTATGCACGTCGTGAAGGCAAGCTCTATGACCTTTCGCGCCAATCCTTTTTGTTCAGCCAACCGGTGCAATGCACTGTGGTTTTACGCCTTTCATGGGATGATTTACCCCCCGAGGCGCGTCGTTACATTATCGCTTTGAGTGTTGAACAATTTGTCGAAGGCTTTCCAAGCGGGGCGGCTACAGCTACAGCGCGCGCGCGTTCCCTCCAAAGGGCAAAGACAGCCTTCACAAACGCACAGATCAAAGCGAGCGGCATCAACCTTCTTAATAACGCCTATATCAGTCAACAAATCACGAGGTAAGCATGAATGTTGAAGGCTCAAGCCCAAATATGCTTGGGGGCGTTTCGCGTCAACCAAGCGAAATTCGCTTTCCAGCCCAATTAGAAGAAAGTGTCAATCAGTTTCCAACAGCTAGCCGCGGCCTTACACCACGCAATCCAGCGCTTTTTATGAGTAAGGTCACTAATGTTCGCGTTGATAATAGCCATATCCACCTTATCAATCGTGATAAGCGGGAGCGCTATACGGCGTTCATTAGTAAAGAAGGTATCAAGGTTTATGATCTTGAAGGGCGCTCTTATAAAGTCAATGCACCCAAAGGTTATGCTTACCTTGATAGCCAATCGCCCACTGATTTAGAGGCACTTACGGTTCTTGATCACACCTTTATACTCAATAAAACCCGTGTGGTACGCACTTTGAGCGAAAAAACCCCGCCCCTCTCCAAAACGGCCTTAATCCATGTGGTACAGGGGGAGTATCATACGGAGTATATAGTTTATTTTGACGGAAAGTTTAGCGTATCTACTTCAAATGGAGGCGGTCCATATGAAACTGTAAAAGACGCAGAAAGGGAAGAGAGGGCCTCAAGGGCTAACGCTGTAGCGTCTAGATTGTATGACCAATTTACCTTTGTAAAAATCCAACCTTTTTTCAAGGCTTGGATATCAGATAATGTATTTGCGTTTTGGCGCAGAGACGGCGAAGATTTTACCGTAAGCACACAAGGCGCAACAGAAACTAAGTTTCGTGCTCATAAGGGCGTTACGCAGAAATACGAAGAGCTACCAAGACGCGCACCTAATGGCTTTTCCATTAAGGTTGCGGGGTCAAAGGATAGTGATTATGACGACTACTATGTGATCTTTGATCACCCCGAAGGCGCGGCGCTTGGACGGTGGAAAGAAACCGTAGGTGGTGACATTCCCTATAAGCTTGACCCAAGCACCATGCCCCACCTTTTGGTACGCGAAGCGAACGGGAGCTTCACATTCAAGCCCGCTGATTGGGAACCAAGGCGCGCAGGTGATCTCAAAACCAATCCTTGGCCGTCCTTTGTTGACAATACAATAGGCGGCCTTGTCTTTCTAAAAAACCGTCTTGGGTTCTTCTCAAAGGAAGCCGTCACCCTCTCACGCCATGAGTCCTATTTTGACTTCTTCAATGAGAGCGCGCGAACCTCTCTTGATACCGACCCAATAGATGTATCCATTGCCTATGCAGGGATTGCTGATATCCAACAAGCAGTACCCTTTGCTAACGGGTGCTTACTCTTCACCTCGTCTATTCCCTTCATGCTTGGCTCAGGAACAGAACCACTCACCCCAAGTACAGCGCGGATACAGCCGCTCTTTGCCAATCAAAGTTCAGCACTCGTCACACCGCTTTGCCTTGGTACCAAGCTTTATTTTGTCAATGATCTACCTTCGGGAAGTTTTGTCTATGAGTTTGCTTATGATTTAGAAAGCGGCGCAGGGCTTGCCTCCTCTATCACAGATCATGTGCAAGGCTATATTCCACGCAATGTTTTTCTTTTAGAAGGACACGAGGATTTAAAACTCCTAGCCCTTGTCTCTCAAGCAGAGCCAAACGCAATTTATATCTATAAATGGTTGTGGATTGGCCAAGAAAAGGTGCAATCTGCTTGGCAGAAGTGGACGATCAACGCGCCTATCATTGCCTTAAAATTCTTTGATGAAGACTTAGTCTTAGTCACCAAACAAGGCAATGGTATAGAACTTCTCAAAATCAATTGCCATGAGACATGGACTGATAAGAGGCCATTTGTTTTGCGTCTTGATCGCAGGGTAGAGCAAAACGGCACCTATGATAGCCAAGGGGATTTTACGTGTTTTGAATTGCCCTATCAAGCAGAAGAGGCCGTAGCCTTTGCCGCTTGGCAAGACAATTACGGCTACCCGCTTGCTAAAGTCAAAGCGCAAGACAACCGCTTATACCTTGACGGGAACCTTTCGGGTAAGCCCGTTTACATTGGCTTTCCCTATGAGAGCTATGGTGTTTTATCAAAATTGCATTACCGCTCTACCAACAATCAAGGCGGCTATGGCAATGCTATTGCGGGTACGAGTGTTACCCTTGGTGCTTTGACCTTTGAGACGAGCGCAAGCGCGGGGTTAGATGTTGAACTTTTGCGCGCCTATCGCAAGCCTTACACCTATTGCTTTTCTGCTCAACTAAGCGGCACCAAAACCAGCACCTTTGGCCATGTGGTGCTTGGAGAGATCCAAAAGCCAATCTCTATCATGGCGCAAAGCGAAGATGTCACAATCAAATTTGGCCATAAAAGCCCCTATCCCTATAGCCTTCTTTCCTATCGTTGGACAGGAAAGGTATTTTCAATCATTAATTAGGAACTCCAATGATCAAGCATTTAGATATAAAACCAACAATCCAAACCGACCTTGACGAACTTAACACATTGGCACGTTTTGAAGATAAGCGCGAGGTTGAAGAGATAACAGGCCGCCCGCTTATAGATAATCTAGAATACGGGTACCTAAATGCACAACCATGTATTAGCGCGCGCACCTTGGACGGGCAACTCCTTGCCATAATAGGGATTGTACCCGACTCAAAGCTTAACCATGAGATCTATGGGCGTTTTGGGCGTATCGCTATGGTTGGCACAAAAGCCTTGCCCCGCCATAGAACCGCCGTGTTAAGAGGCAGTCAAGCCTATCTCAAGACTTTAGAAAAAGACTATGACTTTCTGCATAATGTGTGTGACGCCCGCAATAGCTTGCATATCAAATGGCTAAAATGGCTTGGGTTTAGCGTAGGTGAGACGCACTTTCCCCATGGCGCGCGCCAAATCCCCGTCCATTATTTCTACAAGAGGTGTTATTAATGTGTGAGTTTGCAGGAGCGAGCGCGGTTGCTAGCATTGCATCTGCCGCCGTAGGCCTTTTGGGCGTGCAACAACGTTACGAGGGTCAAAAGCGCGCCTATGAAGAGAAAATGGAAGCGTTTAAACAAAACGCAATCAATGCATCTCAGGCAACAGAAGATCAATATTCCAATCTAGGCACCAAAGCCATTCAAGAGGATATGAGTATTGCGCAACAGCAATCTGCAAACAAACTTGCCGAGGCGAGAGCGATTTCGCAAGGCGAGGTTGCGGCATCAGAAGGTGGTGTGAGAGGCAATAGTGTTGGTCATGTTTTGAATGATATCTATCGCCAAGCAGGAAACAATCAAACAACCCTTGATAGCAACCAAAGGATGATGCACGACTATTTACAAGGAGAGATGAAAGCCGCCCAATATAGCGGTCAAAATCAAATTAACTCTTTAGCTATCCCCGAAAAGCCAAGCCTTTTAGGCGCGTTTATTGACGGGGCAAGTGTAGGTCTTAATAATTATAACGATTATCTAGACAGAAAAGCAAGGTATAGGCGCTAATACGTCCTATACCCCCGCCTTATTCCCAAACAATTTCAATAGGATATTCCATGAGTACACAACTTTTTGGTACGAATGTTGATGCTTTGCGTCTTCCAACCATTCCTTTACAGCCCGCAGGTGTTCCAAACCGCCCCACTATCCAACCCCTTAGGCGCGAGGTAGGCGGCAGAGAAAAACAATTCTTTCAAGCCTTATCGACCCTTAATCACAACTTGAATGCTTATATAGATAGATACGAAGATGAAAGGCAAAATCCCTATTCCGAAGAGAATATGAAGGCTTTAGCTAAATTACAAAGCATGAGCCCACAAGAGCTCAAAGCCGCCTCTCTTGAAAATAGCACCAGTGGTATTTGGGTACGCGAGCAACTGAACAATAGGTTACTAGCAGATAATGCCCTTAATGAGTTCCGTAAAAGCTTTGCCCCGTTAGAGTCACAAAGCTTCGACCCCAAGCAAGGGGGTATAGAGGCCACTTATGATACTATGGCAAAACACTTTGCAGACGGCCTTCCCAACTCTATGGCACAGAACATGTTCTATAGCCAATTACACGAGCACAGAACAAGAACAATCCTTGAATATAACCAACGAAAGAACGAATATGCCAAAGGACAAATGCTTTCGGTCATTCATGATAGAATAGGTCAAGACGTGCAAGATGCTAGGAAACAAAACCTATCTCCTATAGGCATTGCCCAGCTTATGATAGAAAACACTTCAAAATATGCTAATTCCTATCACATGACTTCACCCGAGCGAGACAGTTCACTTCTTAAGCAGGTACAAGACTTGATCAAGGAAGGACATATAGCAGAGGCTAAGGCCATCCTTGATCACCCCCTTACAGATGATGAAGGTAAGCTCAGTGTACCTCTTGGACAGAATGTACAATATAAACACTATACCGACCCGCTCTATGGCGCAATCTACGCTAAGGAAGCTTTAGATACGCACCAAAAAGCAAAGGATGAGGCGTTTCAAAAGGCATTCCAAACCTTACAAAATCACGCAGGGATTGAGGACATACACCCGACTCCAATCCCTAATGAGAAAGGTACGGGTTTTACAATGCTCACACCCTCCGCGCTTATTGACGGAGCCGGTGAAAAATTAGAAGAGAGTATAAAAGAATGGCGTACACAAGCCGCACAATTGGGGATGAGCGACGTTGATATAGAGAAAGAAGCCTTTGCAAAGCGCTTAGATTTTTACACCCGTATAGGGCGTCCTAATAAAGATTGGCAGGGGCAATTTGATAACCTTCTTACCCGCGTAACCAACGCAAACGGTGATGCAAACCCACAAGCGCTTAAGGCTTATGAACCCACCTTTGAGTTAGCCTACAATATAGCGAGTCTTAACCCCTCCTATTTGCCTAAGCTCATACACGATCAGCCTACTTCTGATCTATTAGATAGATACATCACAGAGCGTACACATTATAATCGTTCGCCCGAAGAAGCGATGATGAATGCTATTCATTGGATGAACTTACCTAAAGAACAACGCCAAGCAAGTATGTTTGACATTTCAGAGGTAAAGCCAATCACTAAACACGTCTTAAAAAATACATCTGTAGAAGCAAACAGCATAAATAGCGCTATTATTGAGGGGCGTGTTATGAATGAACGAAAAAACGGATATCAGCCTAACATTGTAGAGGAAAACGCTACCCACTATATTAATTCTTCACCCAAATATAATGGTGTGGTTATTGAGAATCACGGCTCTGATCTAAGTCTTTTCAAAGGAATAAATAGTGTAGTTGAGACAGAATTAGATAAAGCTACAAAAGAAGAGCGTGTAAATGTAAAAGATAAACCGCAAGTATCATTAGATAATCTTTATGTTAAGAGAGATCCACTACAGCCTCTTTTCTATATCTATGATAAATATACGGGCACACAAATTAATGTCACTCCTATTACAGAGAGTGATCTACGCAAGGCATCACAGCAAGTCACAGAGGAAGAAACAGCAAGGAAAGAAAAGGCGGTAGCTATTGGAAATCGTGTTGAACAAGTGCAAGAAGACTTACAACAAAAAGATATAGGCGAATTACTATTATCCCCTTATTTCTCAAAGAACAATTTCAAAGAACAGCACGAACAAACACACCAAAAGTTAAAACAAGCTAGAGAAGAGCTGAAAAAACTTCAAAAATAGGTACTATGCCATAAGCGCAGGAGGGTTCTACCCCCTCTTGCGCCTTTTTTAATCCCCCTATCAAACAGGACTATAATAATGGACGACAGAGTTAAACACGCGCGCGACTTTTTCATAGGAAAAGGTTGGGCACCCCACCAAGCCGCCGCCATTGTAGGTAATTTCATAGCTGAAAGCGGCCTTGTCCCAAATGTCATAGGTGACCAAGGCAAGGCTATTGGGATTTCGCAATGGAACAACCGCGCTCCAGCGCTTTTGGCCTATGCCAACGAGAAGGGCAAGGATTGGCGCGATTTTGATCTTCAATTAGAATTTGCCCAACATGAACTAGAAACCACAGAGCACAAAGCAGGAGTAAAACTCCAACAAGCGCAAACTGTGCAAGAAGCTAACGATGCTGTCATTGGCTTTCTAAGGCCGCAAGGTTCTAATAAAGGTGCAGAATACGCTATGCATTATGACAAAAGGCTTGGTTATTCTGAACATATCTACCAAGACTTCGGCGGCGTTCTACCGACTAAGGAATACTTACCACCAGCAGAGGAGCTCTTTCCCGCACCCTTTGGCGCACTACGGCCTCGTGCTGTACGCTCACCCGACGCCCCTACTGGTGCACCCGAGCCTTTTAACCCCTACGCTATCCCCCCTTCTATGGGTTTTTTTGAGAGTGTTAAGAACGGACTCCTATATGACAATACCCTAGCACATTATGTGCATGGCGCTTGGCGCACTGTGCTATCCTATGATTGGAACGACCCACATTTCAAATTTAAAGAAGGCGAGCTAGAAGAGTTAAAAAGCCGCTATCCCGAAGATTATCACCCTCTTATTGCTTCCGCTACTTCCCAAAAGTGGTTAGACTATACCTTAGATAGCATAGACGCAGATCTTTACAGAAAAAGGCGCTATGAGGCTAGCGGTAGGGATGCAACGGCGGGTTATTTCATAGGGGAAGCTATCCCCGAGGCTCTTATGCTTCTTCCCTTTGGTTGGGCGGGGCGTGGTCTTCAAGGGGCGTCCTTCCTAACCCGTGTTGCAGGAGAAGCCGCACTTAATGCAGGAGCCGAAGGCCTACTGAGTTACGGCGCTAAAAAAATGTTTAATGAACCTAACGCGCACCCTTTAGAGGACGCTATGGGCGCAGGGGTTGGTACAGCCGCTTTCATGGGAGTACACGCTGGTACTTTCGGACTCATAAAGACGCTAGGACGAAACTCAAAGACCGCCCCTACTGCTGAACATATGCTTAGCGCGGTGCAATCTGAGGGGAACCCTACAGCCCCACTAAGCACAGCAGAAAGCCCAACAGAGTTTCCCCATAGTCGTAGCGCCTTCATGAATATAAACGATGAAGATGTAGGCAAGCTTTGGTGGTGTCTTACGTCAAGATATCACAGGGCAAGGAACAACATCAAAAGTACCCCAAGAGCGTATGATTATGGCTAATTTAGCTGATGAAACCGCGGGGTTTACCAATTTTGATGCCACACCCGATAGCGCCGCTACCCGCAAGAGCGCTCTCATTCGCGAAACAAGGCCAAAGTGGAGGCTTTCCTATGATAAATCTTTAGAAGGATACCTAAATAGTTTTGGTTTCAAGGGCTGGAACATACAAACTAAAGCTGAGGCCGCTTATGAGTTCTCAAGAAACGTCATGGCAGAACTCCATAACCCCAATAGTTCCCCTAACCCGCACGTAAAGGCCGCCGCAGGAGCCATACGCCCCATTCTTGAAGACTTGGGCGCTCAACTGCACGAAGAAGGGATCATTGGTGACCTTATTCAAGGAGGTTATGCCCCGCTTATCCCCGATAAGAGGCGCGTTCGTTGGTTTCATGCCAACGTTGAAGAACAATCAGTGGTCGAACTCTTGGCTGATGCTTTCCAAAAGCGTAACCCCGAACTACCAAGGGATTTAGCCCTAAAAGGGGGTAAGGCCTATTTTACTAACCTACACCCCGCCTCTTACAACCTAAAAAGAGATATGGGTATGCAGTTTATGGAGGCCAATAAGGAGGACTTTATCAAGGCCGTTCAAGCTGATAGCGCCTATAATGGTGGTGTCACCCGTGAACAAGCCGAACAACTCTACGAAACTATGGAACGTGTCATAGGCAAGACAACCAAAGAGAAAGGAAACTATCGTCACGCAAAAAGACGCTCACTACTGGACTATAATCACGAAGGAACCATTCGCTTAAAAAATGGGCAAACCATGCCTTTAAAAGTGTATGACTTCTTTAATCAAGACGCCGTAGCGGTCATGGAGCAATACACTTCATCAGCCGCAGGGCGCTTAGCCTTGGCAAGAACACTCATCAAAAACCCACAAACGGGAGAGATTGCCCTTAATGGTATTCGCAATGATGCAGACTTAGAGCGGGTTAAACATTGGCTCTCAGATGCTTATAAAGACTATTATAGAAAGGAGAGTTTCGACTATACCGACAAGCTAAACAACGCCTTAGCCAATATAGATTTCCTCTATAAACGCCTCCTTGACATTCCGTTAGAAGGGCACGACACATGGCTTGCAAAGGCACTGCAAAGGGCGCGTACCTATAATTTTATTCGCCTTATGTCAAATATGGGGCTCAACCAACTTCCCGAAGTAGCTAAAACAATCACCGTTTTAGGGGCAACGTCCATTCTACACCCCGCTCACATGGTCAAAAGCCTTGTTAACCTTGTCTCAGGCAATAGAGTGTTTGCAAATGCACTCACTGATGAGATCTCAGAAATGACAGGGCTAGGCTTGATGCATTTACGCCATAGCCCACACGCTTTAGGCGCCGCCTTGCAAACTTCTAAGGATGTAGCCGCGACCCTTGGGCAAAAGCTTGATCACGCTTTGGGTTTTAGGGGCATTAACTACCTCTCACCTATCGTTTATGGACGCCATTACCAATGCCCAACAAAAAATGGTCATAACGCAGTTCAATTCTAAGCTAGCAAAAATGGCTCAGAAACTCAAAACCAGCGAAGGGGTATTTGATCTCTCAAAAATGGACGCTTTAGATAAGGCGCGTTGGGCAACCCTAGGTATGGGTGAGAAAGATCTAAAGCCTCTTCTCCAGCATATGGACGCTTTCGCCTTATATGACGGAAATAAGCTTACAGATCTTCAATTTTCGAAATGGGAACCACAACTTGTCTCTAAATATAAGCTCTTTCTCAATCGTGCTACCAATAAGATTATACAAGAGAACGACATAGGCGCCTTGTCTAAGTGGATGCATAATCCCCTTGCACAAATGTTTCTACAGTTTCGTACCTTTACGCTAGGGGCGTGGTCACATGCCCTCTTATGGCAATTTAACCATATGAGGCTTTATGCTAGGTATCCACACCTTATCATGACCAATCCTTCGCTTTTTGTTGGTGTAATGGCAGAGACGTTCTTTGGTATAATAGCACAGCTCCTTCATGACGCTTCTAACTTAACCACAGAAGAAGGCAGAGAGCGGTTTATGGCTAACCTAAAAGACCCCGCTTACCTATTGAGATCAGGCTTTGGACGGGCTTCATTGGCCTCTATCTTACCAACACTTTATGACACAATAGCCCCTATTATCCCCTTTGCACATCTAAAGCCCCAATTTAGTAACGTACGTAGTTCGGGGTCGTCCATGTCGGCACTTTGGGGTAGTCCAACGGTCGACCTTATGAACAGTGCATCAACCATTTTTAAGATGACCGCTGATGGGGCTACAAGCGATAAAGGCTTCACGCAAAGTCAAATCAAAGCAATATTTCGGCTCCTTCCATGGGGCAATTCCCTACCGCTCATAGCGGGTATAAACGGTCTTATTGAAGACCATCCACACCATTAATGCAAAGTAAAGGACACCATGAATAAATCAAAAGTAACTTATAAAGCAGACGGTACTACCAAGGCTTTTACCGTTTCCATGCCGTACTTGCGGCAAAAACATATCATTGTTGAAGTGAACGGGGTACAAAAGCCCTATCGTTGGCTTAATGACACAAAAATAGAATTAGCAACCGCCCCCGTTTCGGGGGCTTTTGTTACTATCATTCGGCAAACACCAACCGAACCTCTTTACATAGTTGAAAACAACCGCCCAATCCCCGCCTTCTATATCAATGAATTAACCCAACAGGCGATTTATGTTGCTGAGGAAAACCGCGGCGAACAGGGTGTAAAAGGTGATAAGGGGGATAAAGGCGACCGCGGTATACAGGGTATCCAAGGCATAAAAGGCGATAAGGGCGATAAAGGAGATAAGGGCGACCGTGGTATACAGGGTATCCAAGGCGTAAAAGGCGATAAGGGAGACAAGGGCGACCGTGGTATACAGGGTATCCAAGGCGTAAAAGGCGACAAAGGCGACCGCGGCTTACAAGGTATAAAGGGAGATAAAGGCGACCGTGGTTTACAAGGCGTGAAAGGAGACAAAGGTGACCGTGGTTTACAAGGTGCCAAAGGAGACAAAGGCGACCGTGGTTTACAGGGTATCCAAGGCGTGAAAGGTGACAAGGGCGACCGCGGTTTACAAGGCGTCAAAGGCGACAAGGGCGACCGCGGTTTACAAGGCGTCAAAGGCGACAAAGGCGAACAAGGTATTGTAAGTAAAGTTGATGTTCAAAATCTTATAGAACAAGACATAAAACGTATTATAGCGGAGCAGGAAACAAGGTTTCAAAAGGCGCTAACTGATATTAATAAAAGACTAAGACAGTCTTCTACAGCCCCCGATATAGAACTCAAATATACTGAGAGCGGCCATATTGAATGGCCTAAAGACATCAAAGATGACAGCCTTGTTGAAATATGGGCTTGGGGCGGTGGCGGGGGAGGCGGTGATCACCATGGCGGAGGAGGTGGTGGAGGCGAATGTGTCATCAAAAGGTTTTTAAAGAAAGAGCTAGAAGGCTTTGAAGACTTTACTATAGGCAAAGGGGGAGATGGCGGGGCATACAGCGCGTTGCGTGGCTATCGTGGAGGCGATACGCTCTTAGGCGACGGATCTACTTTTGTTTTTTGCGCGTGGCGGCGGCGGCGGTACAGCTGACGCAGGAGGCTCAGGAGGCGGGGTTGAGTGTAAGGGTTTCGAACGAAACAGACCTGGAGATAATGCTACCTATGGCGGTGGTGACGGCGGCGGCGGCCGCAAAGGCGATGACCAACCAATCAGTGATGGCTATAATGGGGGTAACTCTATTTATGGTGGCGGAGGTGGTGGAGGTGGTGGCAGTGCTTCTTCTTTTAGAGGCGTAGGAGGTATCTCTGTCTATGCTGGCAAAGGGGGTGATGGAGGTGAGGGAGATCATGGGTATCATCCTGATTTTGGGGATCGCCCCTACAGAACGGGGTACGCTGGCGCCTTTCCTGCTGCTGGAGGTGGCGGAGGCGGCGGTAACGGATATTATGGAGGCGACGGCGCTAATGGTATGCTCCTCGTCAAAATTTGGTACTAAATCAACATAATTTAAAGGAAACACAGCATGTATTACGCAGTTGTAAAAGAGGGCGTGGTGATTAACACAATCGTTGCGCCCGAGAACTACACCTATCCATTTGATGACGGGGAAGCTATTCCCTCTGAGGAAGCGGGTATTGGTTGGACGTATAAAGACGGCCAATTCACCCCGCCAACACCAACAGAAGAACTAGCAAAGGAACCTAAAGAAGATCTCAAAGAAGAACTCTTAGTTGAACCTAAAGAACCAACAGAAGAACCCAAAGTAGACCAAGTGTCCTAACGTGTTCCTCTAAAATCAATTTAAACCCACCTAAAACGGTCATAGAAGCGCTTTTAATGTATTTTGGTAGTTAACACCACCAAAAGCAAAACGCCTCTCTATGGCCGTTTATATGTAAAAACAAAATAAGGATATCATATCATGAACATAATCCCTCCAATAACAGACACGCCTTTTAAAGACAGTGTAGATATAACCATAGTTGGAAGCGCACTCTCCAGCCCGTTTTGGTTGCCATGGCTGATGACAGTCTCACAAACCACGGCGCTTTTATTTCCGTTGTTTAGTATCATTTGGATAATTGTACGTACTTGGGCAATCATCAAAGATGAAAAACGCAAAGATAATGAACATAGGAGTAATGATGACTGAAAACACACAAAAAGCTAGTCTTGAACTTCTAGAGCGCCTCCATAATCTCATAGCAAAAGACATGCTAGCAAGACTAGAAAGCGGCGAATGTGAAGCCAAGGATTGGGCGGTTATTGTCAAGTTCCTAAAGGATAACGGTATTGATATGGCCTTTGATCAAAGCCAAGATGCCAAAGAGAACTTAACAAGAACTATGGAAGAAGCCGAAAGAAGCTTAAGGAGTATGTTAGTGAACTAGAGGAGGACGGGGGGAGGATTTATTTAATAGTTCATAGAATTTCATAAAATCATCAAAGGCTTTAATAGCCTCCTCTTGAGTCTTTGAATTTCTTAAGCGTGCTATCTCCTTAGGAGCGATTGTTTCTAATTCTTGTTGGAAAAAGTCTAATTGAGTCTTTAAATTTTGCCAATCTTCCCCCCTTTTATTGGCATAAGCCTTAAGCTCAGGAACACGTTTATTCCAATGCGCTATACCTATATCTTGGTTATATTCATCAGGGTACCATTTGCTATAAAATATTCTATCATTATTATCAAACGTTATACCATCTAGAAAAAGTCCATCTAAGATTGCAGGAACTTGGTAAGGCATCCAATTTTTTTCAAAGTAAATATGCGACAATCCAATACGTATAAGTATTTCTAAGTTAGTTCTAGTAATTCTCAAATCAAGCTGTCTTGATGAAAGGTTTAAACGAATTGTATAAATATCATTATCGATCTTACGGTCTTTGTTATTATACCATATATAATTTAGATTATATTCAATACGCGATAATGCGCCCTGCATATTATAAACCTCTGAGAGTAGTTTTTTTTCATCTATTGACACTTTATATTTTTTTTTTTCAAATTGTCTCAATTGCTCTTTTATGGAATTAATAGCCTTATCAATAGCGCTTAAGTCTTCCTTCACACCAGCCCCCGCTGGCACACAGAATAAAGCCATGCACAGCCCAAGCGCGGCTAAAACTTTCCCTATTCTCACCCCAAAATCACTCATTAGTCCACTTCCCCTAACCTTTAACCCAAGGAGGATTACAGAATATGCACAAAATAAGCAACCCAAAAGAAGATTTTAGAGTGTTTCTATTCTTCGTTTGGAAGCATCTAAACCTACCACCGCCCACACGGTCACAGTATATCTTAGCAGAATGGCTAGCCAATGGCTCTAATCGTCTTGTTATTCAAGCGTTCCGCGGTGTTGGTAAGTCTTTCGTAGCCGCCGCCTATGTTTGCTGGAGACTGCTCAACGACCCCCAAATTAAAATCATGGTCGTATCAGCCTCTAAAAGCCGCTCTGATGACTTCTCAAGCTTTGTTTTAAAATTAATTAATCAGATGCCCCTCTTGCGCCATTTGCGGCCAAGAGACGGTCAAAGGTCTTCCAAAATATCCTTTGATGTTGCCCCTGCAACGGCTGATCAGTCATCTTCGGTTAAATCTGTAGGTATGACAGGCCAATTAACCGGCTCTCGTGCTGATCTGATTATTGCTGATGATATAGAGGTAACAGGTAATTCTGCAACACAGATGATGCGTGATAAACTCAAAGAACTTGTCAAAGAATTTGCCGCCGTCCTTAAGCCGCTAGAAACCTCTAAAATCATCTATCTAGGCACACCCCAAACAGAACAATCAATCTACAACGCCCTACCCGAACGCGGCTATGAGATACGTATCCTTCCCGCAAGATACCCTACAGAAAAACAACAGAGGCGTTACGGTGCAAAGCTTGCTGAACACCTTGTCCAAGACTTAGTAAAGAACCCCAAATTAGTAAACCAACCGGTTTGTAAACGCTTTGGCTCTCACATACTCCTTGAGAAAGAAGCCGAATACGGCCGCGCGGGCTTTGCCTTGCAATTCATGTTAGACACAAGTCTTGCAGATGCCGACAAATATCCCCTTAAGTTGCGTGATCTTATCGTCATGGATACCGACCCCAAATTAGCCCCCGTAGAGCTTGCTTGGGGCAATGACCCCTCTCTTTGCCTCTCAGAGGTACCAACAGTAGGCTTTGACGGCGATAGGCTCTATAGGCCGTTTATGGTGTCTAAAGAGCATTGGCAACCCTATACGGGCTCTATCATGGCGATTGACCCATCAGGACGCGGTGAAGACGAAACCACCTATGCCATTGTCTCTATGCTTAATGGACGACTCTTCTTGCTGGATGCAGGAGGCGATAGACGGGGCTATGAAGAAGACGTCTTAGAAAGACTAGCCCATAAAGCTAAGCAATATAGCGTAAAAGAAATCATCATAGAACCTAACTTTGGTGACGGTATGTTTAACAAATTGCTTACACCGGTTATGCAAAGGATCTATCCATGTAGGATTAGGGATAGTGTTCGCTCCCATGGTCAAAAGGAGCGGCGTATCGTCGACACTTTAGAACCCGTGATGAACGGCCATAGGCTGGTGGTTGACCGTAGTCTAATTGAACGAGACTTCAAGTCGACGAGAATATACGCCATAGAGCAACGCAACCGTTACCAGCTTTTCTACCAAATGACCCGTATCACCCGTGATAGAGGCTCTTTGATGAAAGATGATAGGCTAGATGCCTTGGCTATTGCCGTCCATTACTGGACAGATGCCATGGGCAGAGACACCCAAAAGGCCGCCGAACAGTCAAGACAGAAGATCATAGAAGAGCACATTCGCAAGATGAGAGCCTTCACCCCGTTTGGCAAAACCAAGCGTCCTACATTGGTGTATGACCCCTTGGCTTAGAGATAACAGATTAGAATAGCTCTATTTGGCTCATAGAGGATCGTACAGCGGCGTTTAGTGGTCTTTTGGTACAAACTATCCAAAGAGACTAAACGCCTCTTGTATGGCGTCCTAGAAGGTTTTGGAGGTCATGCCTTCTAATCTACCTCCATGCCCGTATAATTTGATCTGATCACGGCTTGAGTCAAGCGAGACAGGGCTTAGGTCAAGCGAGACAGATATCCTATTCCACCTTCCCCTCTTAGAATAGCTCTATTTGGCTCATAGAGGCTCATACAGCGGCGTTTAGTGGTCTTTTGGTACAAACCATCAAAAGAGACTAAACGCCTCTTGTAGGGCGTCCTAGAAGGTTTTGGAGGTTAAACCTTCCGGACGACTTCCCGTAGACAAAATTAGACAAAAAATCAGGCAAAATCAACCGTTGAATTATTGTGTAAAATCAATTGGTTAGAATTACCCTACCCTTAAGGAAGAACCAAACCAAAAATGAACCAAACGAAACTAAACAATGAACTAAACAATGAAAAACAATGAACTAAACAAAACAATGAACTAAACAATGAACTAATAGATAACCTATAGCTAACTTAAGTTATAATATAAGTTAAATTATAGATTACATATAGGTTATTATTAGATACCTTAAGTTTCTATAGGCTATCTATTAGTTTATCTTTAGCTACCTTTAGTTAAACATAAGTTCAATTGTAAATAATTACTATGGTTATAAAGGCTGATAAAGGCGTGAGTAAACTCATACCTACTCCCGACTCACTTAAAAAATATCTATCAAAATTTAGCTTACAAGTTCCTTTCCTTGATAAGCTAAACCACCCCTTACAAACTTGCTAAAACCATATCCAGCCCTAGGTTTGTAAGGGGTTTATCTAACCCGTGGTAGGCGCAGAGACTGTCGACTACCCGTCCTCCAACACATGTTAGTCTCGTGCTTTATCGGCTAGCATGTGTTGGACTTCATCTCGACCCTAAGATGCTGAACGGGGATTAGGGTGGTTTAAAAATTACCAAAAAATTTGAAATACCCAATCAATCAAATAGAGCGCGCGTATCCCCCCGTATGGTTGGGCTATGAGACTCAATTTGTGAGCCGTGGTCACATCACAGGTCACACGCGTACGATAACTCATTGGATTTCCTTGTAAAAAATAAAATGCAATAATATCAAATAGAGAAATCAGGCCTTTTTTAGGTTGGTTTCTCTATTTTTTTCGTAGTCTTATGTTTTTCTTTGTTCCTCTTTTGTTTTTAACTTATTGCTGTTTGAAAATAATTTCATAATCTTCATTTTTCCTGTTGACAAGATAAAAATATCAATGATAGCCATTAGAGCAATCGTTAATTCGATTTGTTCTTTGACAATTGAATATTCTTCTTATGCATGGATTGTTTTAACTTTTCCAGCAAAAGAGGGGCGTTAGCTACATGACGCGCAGTCCAAAATGTAGCCGTCCTGCACACGCAGGGCGCACCTAAGGTGTTCCTTTGAACGCCTTTGGTGTGTTCTGTAGTCTTCTCATCAACGGCCTAAGCTAGCCTTAAGCCACCTCTAGAGCACAAGTTCAACAATCCCTAACCAAAAGGAAATGAAAAATGAAACAACTTATCGCCATTCAATCAACGACCTTCAACAACGCTTCTGTGCAAACGGTCAATGCACGTGACCTCCACGCCTTTTTGAAAATTGGTAAGCGCTTTGCTACTTGGATAGTTGATCGTATTCAACAGTACGGTTTCAAGGAAAATAGCGACTATTTTTTAACGCTTCCCAAAATTGGGAAACGTCAAAATGTGGTTTTAAAGGAGTATCACCTAACCCTTGACGTAGCGAAAGAGCTGTCCATGGTTGAGAAAAACGAACGCGGAAAGCAAGCCCGCCAATATTTCATAGAATGTGAACGCCGCCTAAAGGCCTTACAACCAAACTACGACCAAATAGACTATTCCAGTCCACGCGTCCTTCTTGGTGTCTTCACACATCTACGAGACGAGAACCAACAACTTAAATTTGGATAATATTCACAAACAGGAAATCATAGAAACCTTAGAGCCAAAGGCAGAAGCCTTGGACAAGCTAGCGAACTCTAATGGGCTCTTCACGCTCTATGAGGCGGCCAAAAATTTAAAAGTAAGACCTACATTCCTTACTAGCTATCTTGAGCACACAAAATGGGCGTATCGGCAGAAGAAAGGCGCACCACTCATCCCTTACCAAGACAAAATCGAAAGCGACCTCTTAGAGACCAAAGTTACGTCACTGTGTATTTATGGAAACTATAAAACAGTAACATCAGTACGTATCACCGCTAAAGGCCTTGCAAAGTTAGCTACCGAGCTCTCTACGGTGCACTAAGTCGTTGCAATCAATCAATGGTGTATCCACAACCACTCTTATTCAATTCGCGCAAGGCCGCGCTAAAGGCCGCTAAACAGTTAATTCCACAGGCACCAATAAAGGTCGTACCGGCACGAATAGACGACCAAACGACGCAAGACGTCACGAAAGGCTTCGTTAAGATTATTGGTGAAAAGCTTAATCAATATTCATACCTCTAACCAGTCGAAAGGATTTGTCATGCAACCATTTTATGAAAAGGATCATTTTTGGTCTATACTGATAGGGTTTATAGCAACGCCCTTTGCTCTAGTGCTTGTAGTCTATCCTACGGTAGTTGTACTAAAGTTAATCATTTGCACCGCTTTTGGTCTTGAAATTAATTGGCCAACCACAGCACACAAAGCCCCAACAACCATTGAAGACGCTATCCAGCAAGATAAAGGCAAAGCGAGCGATTGTCTTTATTAAGGCGTCCTTATAGCGCCTTAACACACCTAACCACACAACTTAATCAGCACACAACGGGCTTATGCTTTTAGCATGGCTAAGGGCTCTTTGTGTCTAACGAAAGGTCTAAAACAATGGACAAGAAATATGAACTTACCGACGAAACAAGAGAAACCGACGGCCATATACTCTACCGTATCAGAGCCTTACGTTACTTCGGTTATATCAATACAGGTGATTTAGGCGGCTTTGTAGAGAGCGAGGATAACCTAAGTCATGAGGGGAATTGTTGGGTAGGAGGTGATGCATGTGTTTATGGCGAGGCAAGGGTCACCCAAAACGCGTTTATTAGTGACTATGCTAACGTTTCAGGTAGAGCCCAAGTTTCAGGTAGGGCAAAAGTTCGTGATTATGCGTTAATAACAAATCACGCTCAAGTGCAAGAAAACGCGTTTGTTATTGGAGCTGGACGCGTTTCAGGCCATGCGCAAGTTTCAGGTGACGCTTTTGTTAAGGATCATGCACATATTACAGGCCATGCGCAAGTTTCAGGTGACGTTAAAGTTTTTAACAATGTGCTAATCACAGGTAACGCAAACATAAGTGGAAAGTCACAAATAGGCGGTAACATAGTAATCGCCCACGACATTTAGACAAAGCCTCCTAATCAAAAACTTAATCAGTACACAAAGAGCTTATGCCTAAAGCATGGCTAAGGGCTCTCTTTGTGTCTAACGAAAGGTCTAAAACAATGGACAAGAAATACCAACTTACCGACGAAACAAGAGAGGTAGACGGCCATGCACTCTACCGTATTCAAGCCTTACGCGACTTTAGCGATGTCAAAGCAGGTGATAAGGGCGGCTTTATAGAAAGCGAGGATAACCTAAGCCATGAAGACGATTGTTGGGTAGCAGATAAAGCGTGTGTTTTTGGCAAAGCACGTGTTTGTGGTGATGCAGTCATTACAGGCTATGCGCTAGTTGCAGGCGAAGCGGTTGTTTCAGGTGATGCGCAGGTTTCAGGCTATGCGTGTGTTGCAAGCAACGCACAAGTTACAGGCTATGCGCAGGTTTCAGGTGATGCGCTAGTTAAAGGTGGTGCACATGTTACAGGCAATGCGCAGGTTTCAGGTGATGCGCTAGTTACAGGCAACGCACATGTTACAGGCTATGCGCAGGTTTCAGGTGATGCACAGGTTTCTAGCTACGCAGATATTTATAAAGACACAGTCATCAAGGAGGAATAGGCATGGAAAGGAAATATGAACTTACCGACGAAACAAGAGAGGTAGACGACCGTACCCTCTACCGTATCCAAGCCTTACGCGCCTTTGGCGATGTCAAAGCGGGTGATAAGGGCGGCTTTATAGAGACCGAAGCCAACCTAAGTCACGAAGGTAATTGTTGGGTACTTGATAATGCATGTGTTTATGACGAGGCAAGAGCCACGCAAAACGCGTGTATTGCGGACTATGCTAGTATCTCAGGCAGTGCGCGTGTTTCAGGCAATACGTGGATTTCAGGTGATGTAGTGGTAGGAGGGTATGCCCATGTAGGGGAAAATGCATACCTTACTGAGAAAGCGCGTGTTTCAGGCAATGCATGTATTTTAGATGACGCGTGGATTTGTGGTAATGCGTGGATCTCTTCCAATGCACACGTTTTAGGGGCGGCCAGTGTTTCTGATAATGCACGTATCACAGGTAACGCGCGGGTTTCAGTAATGCATGTATCACAGGCAATGCCCATATTTCAGGCGAAGCTAGCGTTTCAGGTACGGCGAGTGTTTCTAACAACGCGTGTATTTTCGGCAATGCCCGTGTTTCAAATAACGCTAAAGTTTTTGGTAACGCGCTAATCTCAGGCGACGCAATAATCAATGGAAACATGCAAGTTTCCGGTGACACGGTAATCACCGGCGCCCTTACCGGAAAAGCGGCATGATTACAATCTATAGCAAGCCAAATTGTGTCCAATGTACAGCAACTTATCGTGCTTTGGATAAGCATAATATACCTTATATAGTCGTTGATATATCAGAAAATAGAGATGCACAAACACTTGTGGAAAACTTAGGTTATCGTCAAGTACCCGTTGTATTTCTTGATAAAGATAACCATTGGGCAGGTTTCAGGCCGGACAAACTAGCGGCCTTGAGTCGACCTAAAGAATAAGGGGGGTCTAATTTTGGTTTATCAATAGGAAATGGAGGACTAAATACATGGTTAAAAAAAGAGGTAAGTCTTGGCTAGCTGATGTACGCGATAAAAGCGGTAAGAGACATAGGCCAACTTTTAAAACAGAATTGGAGGCTACTACATGGGAACATAACGCACGTCTAGCTGTCTCTTTAGGGCTAGCACTTCCAACTGCACCAGCTCTCAAAAAGACAAGAAAAAGTTATCTTGCGCCTAATAGTTTGCGGGTTTTGGGTAACCTTTTTGAGTTCGTGTGTCGTACCGAATGGTCGACTAAGCGTTCGGCAGTTATGCTAATCCTACATGGACGGCATATATGCGAACACTTTGGCTACCAAAAGGACATAGCGGAAATAAGCGCAAGTGATATAACAGCAATGAAAATGAAGTTTGCAAGCCAAAAGTCAAGCGCGTCGACGATTAACACAAAACTTTCGGCACTTTCTAAAATGCTAAAGGTTGCTCTTGATCATGAGGTGATAAGCAAACTACCACGCTTTACATGGAACCCAATTGTTAAGACACGTTTCCGCTATTTAGAGGATCACGAAGATGCAAAAATATTGGAATATTTCCAAAACAATAACCTACCACTCATGCATGACTTTACGGCACTTTTGCTAGACACTGGAGCGCGGTGTGTTTCTGAGATGTTACGCGTGAAGTGGAAGGATTTTGGCGAGGGTTTTGAAAGCGTAACCTTTTGGCACACGAAAACCAATAGGCCGCGTACCATACCCCTTACTAGCCGTAGCCGCGCTATTCTTGAGAGGCTTTCAAGCAGTAAAGGAAAACGTTCACGACCTTTTGAAGACTTGACAGAAAAACAAGCGCGTATAGAATGGCGCAGGATGTGTGATAACCTCCAGCTATTGGATGTTACTTTCCATACCTTACGGCATACGTGTTGTACACGCTTAGTAAAGCGAGGTGCAGATATACGTCGTGTTATGGAATGGATGGGGCACACCAGTATAAATACGACTATGCGCTATATGCAACTTAAGCCTAGTGCTCTGAAAGATATTGTACATCTTTTAGAGGTAGCATAACAGAAAGGAGTAAGTACCTTTCCGTAGGCATTATTGAGAACTAAAGTGGTAAATTTTGTGTCCTTACTTGTGACCATATTGTTTTTAAATGGTATCAAAATTAGGACACAAAATCCTTAAAATTCAGGGTTTCTTTTTGATATATAATAAATTTTTATAATTTCATAGCAACGTACACCACTAGGAGCGTAGACTTCAACAACATCACCCTCTTGCTTGCCGATAAGGGCGCGGGCAATGGGTGAAGATATAGAAATTTTTCCTTTTTTTACATCAGCCTCTTGATCGCCAACAATTTGATACGTCTTTTCTTCTTCGCTTTCCTCGTCCAATAATTGCACGGTAGCGCCGAATTTAATTTTATCACCTGAGAGCTTTGTCACATCAATAACTTCAGCTCGAGCGATATAATCTTCAAGTTCATTCACGCGCCCCTCGTTATGGCTTTGGGCTTCCTTAGCTGCATGATATTCAGCATTTTCTGAAAGATCTCCATGAGCCCGAGCTTCCGCGATAGCTTCAATAATTCGCGGGCGCTCTTCCTGCTGGCGCCAGCGCAACTCTTCTTTAAGCGCTGCAAAACCGCCAGTTGTCATCGGAACCTTTTCCATTTCTGTGCCTTTCTACAATACACATTCATTCCCAAAAGCTTTGTAGCCTTTGCGAACCCGATCCGTAGATGTTGTTAAACACGCCAATAATTTTGCCCCTCTTTTCAATTGGAGCAAATGGGTAAAATGACGTATACGGACAAACCAAACCTTGTTTAAAATATACATTATTATTGAGCCATTTTCCATAGAAAATTAAGGCTAAGATTTTAGTTTACCATAATCTCCCTTAAAATAGTGGAATATAAGGCTTACGAAACAACGAAATAATTAAGCCTATGATCTAGGCAAGGACATGGAGTGATCCTATAATGAACAAAATGGCTCATCGGTAAAGCTGCGAGGCAAGATGGTTAAATTCCTAAGCGCTCTTTTCCTTGCTACAGCCTTTTGTAGCGACGCTTCCGCGTGGGGGACCGAAGCATTTAGCACAGTAGGCCTTAATTTGCGTATGGGCCCAAGCATACGTCATCATATTTTAAGCATGATCCCTGCGGGACAACTCTTAAACGTCCGCTACTGTCAAAATAAATGGTGCCACGTTATTTACGGGAAACATAAAGGCTGGGTTGCGGTGCGTTACCTCGCTTTTAATGATAGCAACAGTATTTATCAGACCTACCACCTAAAATCTTCAGATCCAACCTCTCCCTCCGAAGCTACTTACCACCCGCGCCTCTTTACTTCAGATAAAGCTAAAATAGCCCCGCGCTTGACGCGCCCCATTTCCCATTAACAATATTAAGACCTAATAAATGACTAAAAATAAAAAAACCACGCTGCACCTAGAACCGAACAATCGCAACGAAAGCAGAACCGGAAGCAAAGTACCGCAAGAGGCTACTGCAAGCCCATTGAAAGCTTGGATAAATGAAATTACAGCGCAAAGCCCACATAACGCAAATACGGATGCTACTCTAACAGACACAAAGGCTGAAACACAAGACCGTGCCAAAAAGGCTGGCATTGCCCAAGCGCACGCGAAAACTCTCCCACCAAGCAAACCAAAAGAAAAAACAAAAAAAATGCCGCGCGCACCCTTTCCAGCCAAACAACGTGCACAAGCGGGACTTAGCCCTATTTCGGGGCTAGATATCCCTTTGGAAAAAACCAGCGACCTTCCTAGTGGCACTACGGCGACAGTTGAGGCCTTAGCGGCGCTTATAACCTCTGGCAACCCCTTATTAAAGGATGGGGAATTATGGACACCACATCGGCCGATACGACCGCCAAAATCTGAAGGTGGTCTGACCTTTAAAATAGAAACACCCTTCTCGCCAGCAGGGGATCAACCACAAGCCATCCGCGACCTTGTAGAAGGTTTACGTAATCAAGAACGTAGTCAAGTGCTTTTAGGCGTGACGGGTTCAGGAAAAACCTTCACCATGGCTAAAGTGATTGAAGAAACCCAACGACCTGCTTTAATCCTTGCCCCTAATAAAACGCTTGCCGCTCAACTATATTCTGAATTTAAAAACTTTTTTCCTCATAACGCTGTGGAATACTTTGTATCTTTTTACGACTATTATCAGCCAGAGGCTTATGTAGCACGTTCTGATACCTATATTGAAAAAGAATCCACCATTAACGAGCAAATTGATCGCATGCGCCACGCCGCCACCCGCGCGGTACTAGAACGTGACGATGTAATTATCGTAGCCTCTGTCTCATGCATTTATGGGATTGGTTCAGTCGAAACCTACACAGCAATGACTTCACAAATCGCTCTAGGCGATAGGATCAACCAGCGCCAATTACTCGCAGATCTGGTAGCTCAGCATTACAAGCGCCAAGACATGAATTTTGTGCGTGGCAGCTTTCGGGTACGGGGCGATATTATTGAACTCTTTCCAGCCCACTTGGAAAACCGCGCTTGGCGCATTTCGTTGTTTGGCGATGAAGTTGATGGCATTACCGAGTTTGATCCCCTCACCGGCCAAAAAACTGGGGATTTACAATCTGTAAAAATCTATGCAAATTCGCACTATGTCACGCCGAAACCTACCCTTAATCAAATGGTTAAAGCCATACGAGTGGAATTGCGGGAACGGCTTGCCGAGCTTACCCAAGCCGGCCGTCTATTAGAAGCACAGCGACTTGAACAGCGCACCACCTTTGACCTTGAAATGATCGAAGCTACAGGAAGTTGCGCGGGTATTGAAAACTATTCTCGCTACCTAACGGGTCGAAAACCCGGCGAACCACCGCCTACTCTCTTTGAATATATACCTGAAAATGCTTTAATTTTTATAGATGAAAGCCATGTGACCATTCCACAAATTGGTGGCATGTATCGTGGCGACTTTCGTCGCAAAGCCACCTTGGCTGAATATGGATTCCGCCTGCCTTCTTGTATGGATAATCGGCCTTTACGCTTTGAAGAATGGGACGCCATGCGCCCACAAACCATCAATGTTTCTGCTACTCCTGGCCGATGGGAGTTGGAGCAAACTGGAGGTGTCTTTGCCGAGCAGATTATCCGCCCCACTGGACTTATCGACCCGCCGGTAGACATCCATCCCGCTAAAACTCAAGTGGATCACCTATTAGGAGAAATTCAAGCCACTACTAAAAAGGGGTATCGTATCCTTGTTACCGTCTTAACCAAACGCATGGCGGAAGACTTAACGGAGTATCTACACGAGCACGGGGTGCGGGTGCGCTATATGCATTCAGATATTGATACACTTGAAAGAATTGAGATTATCCGCGATTTACGGCTTGGGACTTTTGACGTTCTTATCGGCATTAACCTATTGCGTGAAGGCTTAGACATCCCTGAATGCGGTTTGGTTGCTATTCTTGATGCTGACAAGGAAGGGTTTTTGCGCTCCCAAACCTCGCTCATCCAAACAATTGGTCGAGCTGCTCGTAATGTGGAAGGGCGTGTTATTCTTTATGCCGACAAAAAAACTGGTTCCATTGAGCGCGCCCTCAATGAAACCAACCGCCGGCGCGAAAAGCAATTAGCCTATAATAAGGCTCATAATATCACCCCCGCTAGTATACAGAAAAATATTAGTGATATACTTGATTCTGTCTACGAACGTGACCATGTGCGCGCTGATATTTCTGAATTCACTGAACAAGGCGCTATGATAGGCAATAATATGGCTAGCCACATTACAGCTTTAGAAAAGCAGATGTTAGCCGCCGCTGCTGATTTAAAATTTGAGGAAGCCGCTCGCCTACGTGACGAGGTTCAGCGCTTACAAAAAATTGAGCTTGCCATTGCCGACGACCCGCTCACCCACCAATCCGAACACCAATTAGCTACAAAAAAGAGCCGTAAAGCCCGCGGCCTGCAAAGCGTAAATAACGCGCCTACCGCAGGTGGCAAAGGAAAAAGTAAAAGCAGCACAAATAAACTAAAAAGTGCTAGCGAAAGTATAAAGCCAGCCAAAGCAGAAAAGAGCTATTTTCGCAAAAATTCTCTTGATGAAATGACCATAGGACGTACTGAAGTCCCGCTGATGCCTGCAGCTACAAAACCAGTAAAACACAAAAAAAGCCACCCTCCTCGCTAGCCTCTAAAACCACTCACTAAAGGGGCTATCTTTAAAATAATATCGTGAATAACCCATAGACTATCAAAACAGGCAAACATAATAATAATAACCACCATAATATGGTCTTTTGTGCTTATTGGACAAAAAAGGAAAGAATAAAATGAATCATATTAATATGGTCCCAACATGTATAAATTTTTAAAAAAGCTTTTAAACATCTATAAAATATTATTTATTCTCTTATAAACATTAAGGAAAAACGATCTATCATTATAGAAATGGCATAAACTAATGCCACAAAGCGTTTATATTGATACTGAGCTAGGTCAGCATAGCTTTGCTTACAAAAAAATAATATGCCTAATGTAAACACTTGTAAAACAACCTAAACGCGAATATAGAGATTGTCTTAACTAATGGCCTTGCTCCAAAACCTTAAAGAGACTCAATGAACCCACTTCACGCTAGTGTTTTTACAGACCTACCAAAAAACACCATAAGCCACGGATTTTTTACGCGCGAAGGCGGAGTCTCTACGGGTCTTTATCGTAGCTTAAACCTAGGTCAAAACTCTGCGGATAAGCCAAAAAATATAATGATAAACCACGCGCGCGTCTCGGCTTATTTTGGTGGTTTTCCGCTCATCATTCCCAATCAAACCCATAGCAATATTGTCGAAGTTATTGACACACCGCCATCCATGGCGCCCAAAAGTGACGCCCTTGTCACCTGCGTACCAAAACTAATTTTAGGTGTTTTAAGCGCTGATTGTGGTCCATTACTTTTTGCTGATCCGAAAGAAAAAATTGTAGCTGCAGCACATGTTGGTTGGCGGGGTGCACTTTCTGGCATTATTGAAAATACAATCACACAAATGATATGCTTAGGCGCGCATCCTGAGCATATCATCGCCGTGCTTGGACCATCCCTTAGCCCTTCTCATTACCAAGTAGGTGAAGAGTTCCTACAAAAATTTCTTAATCAAAGTTCTGATTACGTCCGTTTTTTTAACAAAGATACGAACAAAGGACGATACCATTTTGACCTATGGTCATTCATTATGGCTCGTCTTGAGCGGGCTAAGGTCAAAGCCCAGTGCATTAAACAATGCACCTATGAGGATGAAACACGATTTTTTTCTTATCGACGCATGATCCACCACCAAGAGGAGGATTATGGGCGGCAGGTTTCAGCAATTATGCTACGGGGGCGTTAATGCATTTTCTATCCTTATCAGCAAACCATTACCAGCTGATGGTATGTAATATATATTTTTTCTTACTATATCTTCTTATCATATATCATATCTTTCTCCTGAATAATAATACCTATCAATGGTCAGGGAACTATAGCCGTCACCAAGTGCCTGTTTACAAAATTTTTAAAATTACTACGACTATCCTTGGACACGCCCTCTCATCCCTTTACGCTTTCATAACCCTAGTCATTCGAACGAGAAGAATTCTTCCAAAAGGCCAAACATTACCACCTCTCTCCTTATCCTCTTTACCTTGTTATTTAGTCATAGGTTTGCGATGAAATTCCTACCGGTTAGCGCCCTTCTGCTTATGCTTGGCACTAGTGCCTGCACGCCATCACTTAAAGAAAACGGCTCCACTTTAGCTTTTTCTCCTGTAACAACCCAAGCCCTGCCCTTAGCCTTTGGCAACATTGATGGATTAAATGAAAAAGAGCAAAATAACCTAAATATAGCGATTATGAAGGCAGCAAAAGTCTATAACATTTCCTTTAGCAATAAAGCTGAATTTGCTATCTTACGAGGCTACATTGCCCATGAAGTGGATGAAGATGACAATGGCATTTCTGTTTATTATGTTTTTGACCTACTGAATAAAAATGGACAAAGGCTCTACCGCGTAGGCGGTCATCAAGCTATCACTAAAGCGAAAGATAACTCTAACTTTCACCTAGACAATGCCGATTATAGCGCCATCGCCCAAGATCTTATCCAAAAATTAGCACTTTGGCATCAAAATAACACAAAAACCAACGGTTAATTTATGTTCTGCTAAGCAAAAATAATGCCCCCGCAAACCGGTATGCTAAACCCATTTTACGGCAGGCGGCATAGATGACATAATCGCTTCAACATTCCCGTCGGTTTTTAATCCAAAAAGCGTGCTACGGTCGTAAAGAAGGGTAAACTCCGCGTAGCGGCCGCGTTGAGCCAATTGCTCTTCACGCTCTTGCTCTGTCCATGGCTTGTTAAAATTTTGCCGAACGATGTGAGGATAGATAATATTAAAACAACGAGCTACATCTTGTGTAAAAGCAAAATCTGCATCGAATCCACCCTCTTCTGGTGCGCTATGGAGCCAATCATAAAATATTCCACCAATGCCGCGCGGCTCTCGACGATGAGGAAGAAAAAAATAATCGTCACACCAAGACTTAAGTCGCGCATAATCTACCACTCTTTGATGTTTATTACAAATCAACTGTAAAGCTTGATGAAATGTCTGGCTATCAACATCACGCTGGGTGCGACGATTAGAAAGCATAGGCGTAAGATCAGCGCTACCACCAAACCACTGGCGTGTGGTCACAATCATACGCGTGCTCATATGAACGCTCGGCACATGAGGGCTTTGTGGATGAGCAATTAGTGAAATATCACTCACCCAATAGCGTGGATCTTCTTCAGCACCAGGGATTTCACTTTGAAACTCAGGAGCGAATTCACCATAAATCGTTGCGGTATGGATGCCTACTTTTTCAAAAACGCGCCCGTGCATAATTGACATAACACCGCCGCCGTTGCGTCCGCCCTTGCCTTTTTGCCAAGGAATTTTAGCAAATTGTCCAGCAGGGTAATGATTAAAAACTCCTGTTAGTTCTTCTTCTAACTTTTCAAAAGTAGCACAAAGTCGCTCGCGCATCAGATGAAACCAGCTTTCCACTCGCTGTTTTTTTTCTTCTAACCGCTCTGGCAAGCCTTTCGGAACGCGGTGCATGCCCATGGTTTTCACCCACATATCTCCTCAATTTTATACAAATTTATAAAAGCCATAGATAAAAAATAACATCCCTTACATGCCTATCTGCCCCATGTGGTTTACAACGCGCACCATTTCAATGCCAAGCGTAAGATTTTCTTTAAATTACTCGTCTTCATGAGAGTAAAGTTTAAATCTAGCGCATCTCAGACGGAGCCCTTAGCGATCGCACTTGCCGCAACGCTTCCCCGCAAGCCATCGCCACGCTTACAGCCAAATTAAGCGATCGCCCCCCGCCTCGCATAGGAATGCATACCTCTCCATCCACTGCCTCGTGAATATAAGCAGGAGCACCCGCTGATTCCCGCCCAAAGAGCAAAACATCCTCAGCTACATAGGTCACTTCTGTATAAGGTTTTGTAGCCTTAGTTGTAAACAGCCATAAGCGGCGGCGTTGATTGCACTGATCTTCTAAAAAATGGGCCCAATCTGCATGGCGGGTCAAGTGAGCAAGGGCGATATAGTCCATTCCCGCCCTTCGGAGATTGCGATCAGAAAGATCAAAACCCGCTGGCTCAATAATATGCACGTGCACATCAAGACAAGCAGCCAAGCGCAGGATAGTTCCTGTATTACCAGCAATATCGGGCTGGAAAAGAGCAATATGTAAGGTCATAAAGTGGGAATAAAACATTTTTGCCCCTGCGCCAACCAAATTTTGCGCGAAGCCTGAAGGGCGTGTCATTTTTATAAACACGACCATAATAAAACCGCATTAACGGCGTTCATGCCTGCTTAGATGCTAAATTGAGCCTATAACGAAAAAAAATAATGCTTAAACACTAGATTTTTATCTAAACCTAGTTTAGTAAGATTTTATCAAGAAAATATATCGTAGTTACATGCATTTCTTGAACATTGATAAAAGCTAGAAGCTCCGATATGATTAGCACAAGCAAAAGCCCTATCCAATTGATACGGATTAAAAATCCATAACATGGGTTTTGCTAACAAAATTTACGTTGCTTAAGTATCCAAAATACCTCTTGCTAATGTAACTTTTACATCCCAATAAAACAACCAAAAACAATGAGCATGTATAAATGCAGCTCAACGCTTTTAATCGCTACGTCAGACGCATTAGTGGTGCATCAGTATTAGGAGACAAACTGTGTTTCGATGGTTTGAAAATCGCATTGACGCCTTCCCAAAAAAACAGCCCCAAGTCCCACCGCGCGGCATTGTAGCATTTTGTTCCCACCACTGCGCAGGCCTATGGCCTTGGTTTATCCTCATGGCTATCGCCACCGCAGCTGTAGCTGGCATAGAAGTAGCCATGTTTGGCGTATTAGGAGATATGGTCGATTGGCTCAACACTAGCCAAAAGGAAGGTTTTTTTGCTCGTGAATGGCCGCTTTTAGCAGGGCTTTCTTTTCTTGTCCTACTAGCTTTGCCCTTCGCCAACACAATCAGTATACTGCTCTTGCATCAAACCATCACTACCAATTTTCCCATGCGCATCCGTTGGAATTTGCACCGTTACTTATTAGGGCAATCGATGCAATATTTTGAGAGCGATTTTGCTGGGCGTATCTCTACCAAGCTGATGCAAACATCTATGGCAGTACGGGAAACGCTGATTAAACTCTTTGAAATAACCAATTATGTACTAGTTTATGCCATAGGCACTTTAATTTTGGTAACTGCGGCTGATTGGCGCTTCATCATCCCTTTTGCTGCTTGGATCGCATCTTATGGGGCCATTTTGTATTATTTCGTGCCGCGTTTGCGTAAATCAGCAGAATCCTTAGCAGATGCACGATCTTCCATGACAGGGCGGATTGTAGACGCCTATGCAAACATCAACACCGTCAAGCTCTTTTCCTATAATGGGGGAGAAGAAAACTTTGCGCGGGAGGGGCTAGAAAGCTTTCAAAGCCATTCTTACCATCAGTTGCGTTTAGCCAGCTGGGTATCGATTTGCATTTACACAAGCAATTGCCTTTTAATCTTTGCGGTGGGCGCGCTAGGGGTTATATTATGGCAAAACAGTCTGATCGCAGTGGGAAGCATCGCTATTACTTTAGGCCTTGCTTTACGTCTTAAAAGTATGGCTCAATGGGTTATATGGGAGATATCTGCCTTATTTGAAAATATCGGCACGGTTGCTGATGGAATACAATCCTTTACTAAAGAACGCGCCATTGAAGACAAACCTCACGCGCCCGCTTTAACCGTGAAAAAAGGCGCTATCCGATTTGAAGATGTTGGATTCCACTACGGTAAGGGCACTGGTGTTATCGAACACTTTAACCTTGAAATTAAGCCAGGGGAAAAAGTGGGAATCATCGGGCGTTCCGGAGCAGGAAAGTCTACGTTAGTCAATCTATTGTTGCGTTTTTATGATGTGGAAAAGGGTCGTATCTTGATCGATGGTCAAAATATTGCTGATGTCACACAAGAAAGCTTGCGCCATGTTATTGGCATGGTCACGCAAGATACCTCCCTTTTGCACCGTTCCATTCGAGATAATATCCTCTATGGGCGACCTAATGCTACCGAAGAAGAACTTGTACGGGCAGTCAAAAATGCCCAAGCCGATGGATTTATCCCCAGTTTACAAGACCATTATGGACGGCGTGGATTTGACGCTTATGTAGGTGAACGCGGCGCGCGTCTTTCTGGTGGTCAACGCCAAAGGATTGCTATTTCTCGGGTTATATTGAAAAATGCACCTATTTTAATCTTGGATGAAGCAACCTCAGCGCTTGATTCTGAAGCTGAAAGCGTAATTCAACAAAATCTTGACCAATTAATGGAAGGAAAAACCGTGCTAGCCATTGCCCACCGACTTTCCACCATTGCGGCTATGGATCGTTTAATCGTAATGGATAAAGGCGCAATTGCCGAAATGGGCACGCATGAGGAACTCTTAACCAAAGGCGGGCTCTATGCCCAGCTTTGGCAAAAACAAGTGGGAAAAACCTTTCCCTTCAAAAAAAGCGCCTAATAGGCTTAAGGTAGCTCTACCAACAAGATTCAAACCCTTGGGTTAGAGCTGCCCACAAATTACTCTATAATCTCATGGTAAAAAGTTTTCAAATTGTAGCGGTCACGAAGCGCAAAATAGGTGATAGATTTTTGTTTCAAATACGCCATAAATCTTCTAAAAGTATAAGATAACCTGTTAGAGATTCTATGTCTAAACAAACGCGACGCGATTTTCTCTATATTACTACCGCCATCGCTGGAGCGACCGCCCTAGCGGGGGTATCTTGGCCGCTCATCGGCCACTTACGCCCTGAGGATTCAGTACAGAACAACACTATTGACGTTGATCTCTCTCCCATCCAAAAAGGCATGGCTATCACTGTCTATTGGCAAGGGAAGCCTATTATCATTCGTAACCGCACCGCTGAAGAAATCGCTGCGATGCAAAATGTGACGCTTACCGCCTTTAAAGACCAAGACGCGCGCAACCCCAACCTGCAAGGTGAACAGCTTGCCACTGACCTTGCACGTTCTGGAGGTAATGGTTATGAAAATTGGATGATCTTTATTAATGTCTGCACCCATTTAGGATGCATCACCCGTCCCAATAATGATAGGGGTGGAGAATGGTTATGCCCTTGCCATGGTTCGCGTTTTGATGCATCGGGGCGAGTAATTCAGGGCCCTGCCAATCATAATTTACCCATTCCGCCTTATCAATTTATTGCCCATAATTTATTAAGGATTGGGATTCATGAATAGGCCGAAACGCTATAGACCTCAAGGAGCTTTCGCCCGTTGGCTTGATGCTCGTTTACCGTTTTGGCGTTTTTTTTATATATTTTTTATTGAATTTCAAATCCCACGCAATCTAAATTATCTTTACAGCTTTGGTGGAATTTTATGCCTCCTCTTTCTCTCACAGCTCCTTACTGGCATCAGCATTGCCATGCACTATATCCCTGATATAGAGCAAGTCTTTATGGCTCGTGACCATTTCATGCGCCACATCGCCTTTGGCTGGCTGTTAGTACCATGGCACGCAACAGGGGCTTCATTTTTCTTCCTTGCCATGTATATTCATATCGCCCGTAGTCTATATTATGGTTCTTATAAAGCCCCTCGTGAAGTTGTATGGGTTGTTGGTGTAATCCTGTATTTCATCATGATGGCTATCGCCTTTTCTGGTTATGTGCTTGTATGGGGTCAAATGTCCGTATCGGCAATGACAGTCATTAGCAATCTTTTTAAAACCCTGCCCTTTGTTGGCAATTGGCTTTATGAAACTCTGCTTGGCGGCTATACTCTAGGCCAGCCTACCCTCAATCGTTTGATGATATTTCACTATTTTCTACCAATGCTCTTATTGTTTTTCCTTATCCTACATATTTGGGCTCTCCACCATGTAGGGCAAAGCAACCCAAGCGGTATCCCAGCCAAAAAAGGCAAAGATACCATTCCCTTTCACCCTTACGGGGTTGTAAAAGATTTTTTTGCCGCCGCACTCTTTATGCTGATTTTTTCTTGGTTTTTATTTTTTATGCCTGACTATATGGGCCAGCCAGCTAATTTTATTGCTGGTGATCCGTTACAAACAGCACCGCATATCGTGCCCGAATGGTATTTTTTGCCCTTTTATGCAATTTTAAGAGCCATTGATTTCAATATAGGCTCCCTGCTATCAACAACAACAGGGGGGGCGGTGCTCATCGCCTCTCTACTTATTTGGCTGTTTTTGCCTTGGCTTGACCGTTCTCGCCTCTATTGCGCGCGCCATCGACCAATTTACCGCTTATTTTTCTGGCTTTTTATTGCCGATCTTATCTTGCTCGGTTGGCTTGGCGCTCAACCGGTAGAGAACTGGCCTATCGGCCTTGCCCAAGGATGTGTGTTTTATTATTTCTTCTTTTTTCTAGTCATTTTACCATTTTTACCGTATTTTGAAAAAAACGTGCATCCACTACACGCCTCTATCGCCGACCAAGATCAATATCATAAAACGCGTGAAAAGCGGGGATCTTTATTTTGAAATGCTACGCTCGCCTCTTATGCTTGATTAGCATATTCACACTTTCACCTCTGTTTTTATATGCCAAGCCAAGCCTCCTAGCTATACCCGAAAAACAGAAATGGAGCTTTAACGGCCCATTCGGGCTGTATGATAAAACCCAATTGCGACGCGGATTGCAAGTCTATCAAGAAAACTGTAGCGCTTGTCATAGTTTGAACTATATCACATACCAAGATCTCTCGGCTTTAAACTATAATCAAGACGAACCCAACAAACGCCTTCCAACCCCTTTTCTTAACCAAGATGTGGCCAAAGAAGCCAATAATGGCATCATTCCGCCGGATTTATCACTCATCGCTCGAGCACGAGCTATCCCGCGGCCTTTTCCAGCTTTAATCAGCGACATTTTCACAAATTATACCACAGAAGGAGCTGATTATATTGCCAGTTTATTAACGGGGTATAACCAAATTCCACCCGCTGGGCTCAAGCTCCCTGAAAATACGTGGTATAACCCCTATTACTCCAATGGACCAGCTTTTGCCATGCCGCCGCCTTTAAATGATGGTGATATTACCTATAATGACGGTACCTCAGAAACAGTCCAAAATTATGCCCGCGATGTAGCAGCATTTTTAATGTGGACAGCTGACCCATATTTAGAAAAGCGCAAAAAAACTGGATTTCGTGTTTTGCTCTTTCTTATAGTGTTGAGCCTTTTAGCCTATTTGATTAAGCGCGATATATGGAAAAATAACTTGCATAATGACATTCATTAATTAAATACACAAAAAACATGGAACAAAAGGTAAGGGGCTTCGTTTAGATACCACCAACGGAGGTTTATAATGAAGAGACTTGCTTTCACCACCTTTACCATCGCCCTTCTAGCCGGGAGCGCTTATGCGCAGACTGTCGCCACAACCGATGACACAGTGCCCGTCACCATTCAAAACAAGGTAGCCACATCCATGAATACACGCGAAGCCAATTACGTTTCTCCTTCTGATACTGACTTTGTAGCCTCAAGCTTGATCGGCACCAATGTGCAAAACCTTCAAGATGAAACCATTGGCGAGGTCAAAGACATCGTTTTAAGACAAAATAACCTTGAAGGCATCGTTATTGGCGTGGGCGGCTTCTTAGGCATTGGTGAACGTTATGTTGTTGTTTCGCCCGACACAATCCAGATGAGCCATGCGGACGGAAAATGGAAGTTGGTCGCTAATGCTACCAAAGATAGTCTAAAAGCTGCTCCTGAATTTAAATATGTAGGTCGCTGGATCCGCTAAGACAAAAAGTTGACGCAAAATCTTGTAAACTATTTTAAATAAAATAAACCCAAGCTGGAACCTTACCCCCCCCCCTAGCTTGGGTTTGTTTTATCTGTGACAGTCTAAAACACTAAGTGTTATGCTTAAATAGTATAATATCGCCGTCTTGTACCACGTAATCCCGCCCTTCATCACGCGCTTTGCCAGCTTCCTTAGCAGCAACCTCACCGCCTAGAGTTATATAATCCTCATAGGCAATAGTTTGAGCGCGAATAAAACCGCGTTCAAAATCCGAATGAATAACCCCTGCCGCTTGTGGCGCCTTTGTGCCGCGTTTGATAGTCCAAGCGCGTGTTTCCTTAGGCCCGCAAGTGAAATAGGTTATCAAATCCAAAAGGGCGTAGCCCTCATGAATGAGGCGGTTAAGCCCAGGCTCTTCAAGCCCCATTGCAGCCAAATAATCCCCCGACTCTTCAGCGGGTAATTGCGCGATTTCAGCCTCAATAGCTGCTGAAATCACTACATGAGCCGCTCCTTGTGCAGCCGCCATGGCTCCTACGGCTTGGCTAAAACCATTCCCCGTAGCTGCATCATCTTCGCCCACGTTACAAACATAAAGCACAGGCTTTGACGTAAGAAGGTTGAGCCCATTCAAAATAACTTCCTCTTCTTGGCCAATTGTGGGCAATAAAAGCCGCACAGCCTTACCCTCTTGCAAAAGCTTGAGGGCTTCTTCCATTATAGGTAAAAGGGTTAAGGCTTCTTTATCTTTGCTACCAGCGCGTTTACGTATTTGCGTGATACGCCGTTCCAGACTTTCAAGATCAGCCAGCATAAGCTCTGTTTCAACAGTAACAGCATCCCCCACCGGGTCAATACGCCCCTCTACATGGGTAATATCTTCATCTTCAAAACAACGCAAAACGTGAACAATCGCCTCTACCTCACGAATATTGGCTAAAAATTGATTGCCCAACCCCTCCCCTTTTGAGGCGCCACGTACCAGACCAGCGATATCAACAAAACTAATACGTGTAGGGATGATCTCCTTAGAGCCTGCGATTGCAGCAATTTTACGCATACGCGGATCGGGCACTGCGACCTCCCCCGTATTGGGTTCAATGGTACAAAAGGGATAATTTGCCGCTTGTGCTACCGCAGTTTTAGTCAAAGCGTTAAAAAGTGTGGATTTTCCTACATTAGGCAACCCTACAATACCACATTTAAAGCCCATCAGGTTCTCTCTCATTTAATCCGCATAAATTTTCCGCTCTATACCATATTTTAGCTAAAGAGGTAGAAAAATCTTGACAATGCTCCATATTACCATGGGCGGTTAAAGGAAGCTTGTAGCTCGCCTTCATTGAAATATCCGCCATCCTTACGGTGGGCAATTGTATAATTAAATAGATAATGATAGAAATCAAAAATTTGACAAAAACGAGTATATACTATTTAAAAAATTGTCATTTGCAATTTATCAAAAAATAACCTTTAACAGAATTAATGCAAACTAAATAATCAGGAGAAAATATGGGACAGTTGTCTCGTCGGAATTTCTTAATTAGCGTCCCCTTAATACTTGCTGGTTGTGCTATATCGCCGCCACAGTCTCAGGTTGATGTAGCAGAGCCTAGTAGTTGGCCAGTGCCACCAGAAATGGCTGCGCTTTATGGTCCAGTTGAAGAAAAAAACTTCTCCATACCCGCTGTCGATTTATCAAAAATCAACCCCAAATATTGGCGGCAAGAGGTTGCCTATCCCACGTCTTACCCTCCCGGCACGCTAATCGTTGATACGCCAGCGCGTTTTTTATACCTCATACGTGAAAATGGTAAGGCCTTGCGCTATGGAATCGGGGTAGGCAAAGCTGGGCTTGCTTTTGAAGGCGAAGCTGTGATCCAATATAAACGCATTTGGCCGAGCTGGGCTCCCACCCGTGCTATGATGGAGCGTGAGCCTGAGCGCTATGGCCATTTGGGAAAAGGCTTACCACCAGGACCCGATAACCCTCTAGGAGCGCGTGCGCTTTATCTCTTTAAGGATAATCAAGATACCTATTTCCGTATCCACGGTTCGCATGAAGATTGGTCAATTGGGCGCGCTATTTCCAGTGGTTGTATACGTTTACTTAACCAAGATGTTATCGACCTTTACGGCCGCGTTCCTGATGGCACTAAAGTGGTTGTTCTCCAACAGGATGATCAGGAATCAACAGATGTAGCGCCAGAAGCAACACCCTTTGCCCCAGATGGCTCCGAATCAGTAGACACCCCACAAAACTCCGATTCCCTAATGCAGCCGCCTACGGCAGGATTTCACTGACAATAAACCCCGCGCCACACTCTACAGCGCCTCTTGCTTTTTGACGGTAAGAGTCGCTCGTTCTAATGTGCTTATCTATGACTAAAAAAAACCCATGACAGAAATGAATGCATAGAAATCACGCTTTAAAATATGGTGGGGTTGCTCTAGTAGATAATTTACAATTTATCAGCCGTTCCTTAAGCGTGACCCGCTTCTGAAGCCAAAAACCCAGGAACTACCCCCAAAAACGCGAGGCAACGTTCGTATTGGTTTTCTATATGGTTATCAAAAAGAACCGCTGAATTAGCATCGCTAGTTAACCAACCATTAGCGAAAATTTCCTCCTCAAGCTGCCCAGCAGCCCAGCCCGCATAGCCCAAGGCGAAAAGGGCGCGTTCGGGGCCACGAGCGCGGCTCATTGCCTTTAAAATATCCACGGTAGCTGTTAAGCAAATATCTCTAGTAACCGATATAGTGGTTTCGCAAGCATAATCATCAGAATGGAGAACAAAACCGCGCGAAGGCTCCACTGGCCCCCCACGCCGAACAGGGAATTGTTTGGTTTGTTCAGGCAAACAAATGGACTGTTCTTTGTTAATAACCCCTAATTGCAATAGAAGCTCTGGAAATTTGATTTCTTGGCGCTGATTTAAAATAATACCCATTGCCCCTTCATCAGAATGAGCGCAAATATAAATCACCACGCGCTGAAAGCGCTCGTCTTGCATGTGAGGCATGGCAATCAATAATTGTCCATTCAAAAAACCATCCCGCGATTTCATTGATCTGATCTTATCCATAACAAAATATTAAGCCCATCTTGGTTAAATACAAAAAAACATAGGTAAAAAATGGCCCACAACAAAAACACCTCACGATTATGATAGAGACATTGAAAAAAAATTCTAGACCATATTTCTCCCAACCAGCCGCATTTTTCTCTCAAACCTTGCTTGATCAACTTGAGCGCGCTCACAGAAAGCTTAGACTACGGCTACCGCGCGCTACAAGCATAGGGGCAGTAGCCTGCATAACGCTATTCTTGCGCGCTTTGGGAATAGTCTTAGCAATAGTTTGCTACCAAGCAACCCTGCTACACGCTTCATCTTTAGTGCCTCCTTCAACCAATTCGGATACACCGTTTGCAACACCCTGGCGCGAAGAGACAGGTGGCGCGGTACGGCTTATCATCGACCCAAACGTCAAATCTGACGGCCTGCACGCTATGATCGAAATCCACCTTAAAGATGGTTGGAAAACCTATTGGCGTAATCCAGGCGATTCTGGTATGCCCCCGGCATTTGATTTTTCCCCGCAACGAGCTCATAAAGTGCTCTACCCCGCGCCGCGCTATTTCTTCAAGGCGGGGGAATGGGCAATTGGCTATCAAGGAGAACTTCGCTTACCTTTTGTGGTAGAGCCCCCCACAAAAGATTTGAAAGGTGAGTTCATCATTGGAATGTGCAAAGATATCTGCATCCCTTTTCATTTCCCCTTTGATGTCTCTAACCCGCAAGCTGGTATAAAAGTTCCCTCAGCCCTTCTAGAAAGCGCTTGGAAAAGCCTACCACAGCCCATACCCCCTGATTTACACCTGAAAGCTGCGCTTAAAGCAACCAATCTTTACGTTCATATTACGACCCCCAAAAGCTATAGAGGCCGAGTCCCAGATTTATTTTTAGATGGAGGCGCCCTAGAAATTGGGCCAGCAAAGCATGTGGCGAATACAAAATTTACCTATCAGGCGCCCGTATATTTTAACCCTGAGCAAAAAACTAACCCAATCTTTTTCACCCTTCTAATAGGCAATACGGCCTTTTCTGGCCACTTTACCCCGCAAAAAACCGCCGTACCTTAGGGTAAGAACCCCTAAACACTTTTGCCGCGTGCTTCTTCCACGCCTTTACGGGCTAAAGCATCGGCTCGTTCATTTTCTTCATGCCCCGCATGCCCCTTTACCCAATGCCAACTTACCTTATTACGCTCTACGGCGACATCCAGCGCTTGCCAAAGCTCTTGATTTTTAACCGGCGCTCCGTTGCTTAATCTCCAATTGTTTTTTTTCCACAAAAAAATCCATTTCGTTATCCCATTTTTTACATAGGTAGAATCGGTATAAAGATCAACCAAACATGGCTCTTTCAAAGCGTTCAGCGCTTCAATTGCCGCCCGCAACTCCATGCGGTTATTAGTAGTTGCGCGTTCGCCACCATAAATTTCCCGCTCTCTCATCCCATAACGTAGCAAAGCACCCCAACCGCCCATACCTGGATTACCAGAACAAGCGCCATCAGTATAAATTTCAACCTTCTTCATGGCCATAAACCCAAATCGTCTTGGCAAGCTTTCCGAAAAAAGCTTAATTTTTGCCAATATTCGCGCGGATCTTTTTTGACTACTAAACGGCCATGGGGCGTATGGAACCAATCATAAAGGCGCGTGAGAAGAAACCGCATAGATGCACCGCGCACGAGCACTGGCAAAAAAGCCTTCTCTTCTGCCTCTAGGCTCCGGACTTTACAATAATTTTCTATCAAAGCACGAGCCTTTTGGCGATTGTAAACACCATCGGCTTCAAAACACCATGCATTTAAGCACACGGCAATATCATAAGCCCACGCGTCATTACACGCAAAATAAAAATCAATAACTCCAACAATATGATCAGCTTGAAAAAAAACATTATCAATAAAAAGATCAGCATGAATCACGCCACTAGGCAAACCTTGTGGCCAATGCGCTTTTAAAAAAACGAGTTCAGCTCCTATGTCCTTTTGCCAGCCAGATTGTACCTCATCGGCTCGCGCTCTGCAATTATCCCAAAGCTCTTGCCAATTGGTCAAAGATAAAGCATTTTCACGCGTAAGCGGAAAATCACGTGCTGCCAAATGCAAACGCGCCAACATGGCTCCCACTTGCGCACAATGGTTAAGTAAAGGCTTAGGCGTCCATGAACCTTCCAGAAAAGAAATTATTGCTGCGGGTCGACCCGCTAACTCTCCTACAATACTTCCATCTTTGCGGCTAATCGGCCAAGGGCATACAACACCGCGCTCATTAAGGTGTTGGGTCAAACCCAGAAAAAATGGTAGGTCATGCTTCTCTACGCCATTTTCATAAAGAGTAAGGATAAAGCGCCCAGCTTGCGTATGAAGCAAAAAATTAGAATTCTGCACCCCTTCAACAATGCCGCGGTAAGAACACAAAGAACCAATTGCATAATCTTGCAGAAACCGTCTCAGATCCCCTTCCGCCACATTGGTGAAAACCGCCATTTTCTTCGCCTTTACAGTCTATATAAGCGCTCTCAATAGATGCGGGCAATGTGCTTCCCCTATTCGCTTGAGAGTCCTTTAACGAAAGCCATATCTCTATCGGTTAAAACCGTATCGCGCAACTCACGGTTTACCAAAAAATTTTCCTGCTCCACTGCTGTTTGTGCCAAATCAATCTTTAATTGATAATATTTTGCAAAACTAGTAATGATCTCATGAACTAAAATTTCTGGCGCCGATGCTCCAGCTGAAAGCCCTACACAAGAAAGCGATGCAAAGGCGTTAAAATCAATATCAGCGGCGTTTTGTACTAAAAGTGCTATCTTGGCCCCCGCCCGTTCGGCCACTTCTACCAATCGTCGAGAATTAGAAGAATTAGGTGCCCCCACAACCAAAAATAAATCACATCCCGCAGCGGCCGCTTTAACAGCATCTTGTCGATTGGTTGTAGCATAACAAATGGATTCTGCCATCGGCCCTGCCAAATTAGGAAAACGCATTTGCAAAATACCTAAAACCCCCGCTGTATCTTCTACGGAAAGCGTGGTCTGGCTAACAAAACCCAGATTATTGGGGTCTTTGGGTTGGTACAAGAGGGCATCTTCTTCAGTTTCAATAAGAGTCACCTGACCTTCTTCTAACTGCCCCATAGTTCCAATCACTTCAGGATGCCCCGAATGACCGATCAGCAAAACATGGCGCCCCTGCCGTTGATGACGTATAGCTTGTTTATGCACCTTAGATACCAAGGGGCAGGTTGCATCAAGATAAAAAAAATTATAGCATTGCGCCTCTTCAGGCACCGATTTTGGTACGCCATGCGCAGAAAAAATCACTGGCTTTTGTCGATGTTCTGGCGGAATTTCAGATAGTTCTTCGACAAAAATGGCGCCGCGCGCCTGTAAACCCTCCACTACGTAGCGGTTATGTACAATTTCATGGCGCACATAAACTGGAGCGCCGTATTTTTTTAAAGCCAATACAACAATTTGGATAGCGCGATCAACACCAGCACAAAAACCGCGCGGTGCACATAATCGAATGGTTAAGAGCGGTTTATTTTTCATGATTTCCTCCTTCAAGGCCAAGATGAGTACAAATCACCCTGCGCTGATAACATGGAGAGCGTTTTGTTTCACAGTTTTATCTCACCCTTCAATGAAACGTATAAGCGCAACATCAACCAACAAAATGCTAAAGATTGCTGCTAAATAGATGAGCGAAAAGAAAAACAAACGCCGCGCCATTGTGAAGGTTATCTCCGAATCAGAAGCCCGCCAAACAAAATAAGAACGATAAATAAAAATAGCCCCCAACACGCCGGCACACAAACCATAACCATAACTTGCTAGGTGTAGAATCATAGGAATAAAGCCAGCAAAAGCCGTAAGAATGGCATAGATAAAAATCTGATTTTTAGTGACGCGTTCACCATAGATATTCGGCATCATGGGAATACCTGCGGCGCTGTAATCGTTCGTAGAAAATAAAGATAGAGCCCAAAAATGGGGGGGCGTCCACAGAAAGATGATCAAAAATAACCCTACACTTTCAAAACTTACGCTGCCTGTTACTGCAGCCCAGCCGATCATCGGGGGGAAAGCCCCCGCGGCGCCGCCGATTACAATATTTTGCGGAGTTGAGCGCTTAAGCCAAATTGTATAGATCACCACATAGAAAAAAATCGTAAAAGCAAGAAAAAATGCACTAAACCAATTAATAAACAAGCCCATTATGAAAACCGAAAAGACCGATAAAACAAGACCGAATACCAAAGCTTGCTTGGCGCTGATTTTACCGGCTGGAATAGGGCGGGTTTTAGTGCGTTTCATCAAAGCATCAATATCAGCATCATACCACATGTTTAAAGCACCAGAAGCACCTGCGCCCGCCGCAATGCATAAAATAGCTATTACTGCTAAAATAGGATTCATCGGCGCGGGCGCTACAAAAAGCCCAACAAAGGCTGTAAATACCACAAGTGACATTACCCGCGGCTTTAGCAAAACAAAATAATCCCTGCTTGTGGCGGGAGTGCATTGTTGGTTAGAGGCGCCGCCTTCCTCAAAAGAAGCTCTGGATTTATAGTCTTCAACCTGTTTCATAATGCCTAATAAACCTTGCCAAACTTTGCTTTATAAAACGCTTTTATGTCAGCTATACCCTGTTTCATACATTGTACATACATATAAAATAACCCATAATATAATGAACCCGCAAAGATATAAACGAGCTATCCACCTAAAAGATGAAATTACCATAGCCACTTAGCGCCGTACACGTAGTGCTTATATGCATCAACTCCATGACATAGCGCCAAAGAAAAGCCGCTTTCGCAGACATAAAACAACAAAAACAAAGCATCTATTTTGATCATCTTTAACCGACGCCTTAGCAAAACCCAACGGCCGTTGATGTATAGCGGGCATATTTTTTAAATACAGCGCAACCCCTGCCTTAACTACGCCTTTTTCCTTACCTAAATCAACACAGAAAATACAACTAGGCCTATGCAAAGGCTTTTCAACATAAACAAGACACGATATAAGGTATAGTAGGCTACCTTGCAAAGGATCCCTTTAAAGGAAGGATTTTTGTATGATTCAAAGGACTTTTTATGCATTATATACAAAATATCCTGCCTAAGCTCTTCTCTGCTACCGTCGTCTTTTTTATTACTATAGATTTCTTAGGGGGTGTAGAAGCGCAAACGTCATCCATACAAGACATACCGCCCCCACAAACCTATGGCGCTTGGACGAAGCAATGTAGTTTACCGATTGGCACACCAAATGTTGAATGTTTGTTAATCCAAAATATACGCGCGCAAAATCGCCCCGATATGTTTTTCCGCATAAGTTTTTTGAAACTACCTAAAGATGATAGCCTTTTAATGCGACTTTACACACCAGCGCGTGTAGAATTGCGTTTAGGTATACCTGTAAAGATTGATGGCCATGAAATAGGACGAATGGAATATCGGCGCTGCTTCGGCAATACATGTGTAGCAGAAGCCATTTTAGATAAAACTACCTTTGCCAATTTTTTACATGGCAGACAGGCTATTTATACCGTCTTCCCAGCCCCACAAATGCCCGCAGAAATTATAGTAAGCTTAAATGGTATAACCGCTGGCTATAAAACACTAACAGCTCCAAAACAAATAGTAGAGCCTTCAACATCGCCCCCAACAATAAAGGCTCCACCCACTTCAAAACCTGCGATCGCCACGCCATGAGGCAAAAAGCATCCTACCCCACCCGAAAAGAGGATAAAAGTATGTCAGCCCTTATTGATCGTTTTGATATTTCTGCACAAAATGTAGAATCCCTTGTGCAACATACGCTCTCTAAAGCTGATGATGGTGAATTGTTCATAGAATATTATGAACTAGAAAGCCTTGTTTTTGACAATGGTCGGCTCAAAAGCGGTTCTTTCCAAAAAGAAAGCGGCTTTGGCTTACGTGCAGTCGCAGGAGAAGGAACAGGCTACGCTCATTCAGGCGAATTTAGTAAAGCCGCGCTCACCCGCGCAAGCGAAGCTGTAAAAGCCGTGTTTCATGGCCATAAGGGTATTCAGAATGTAGCACCACGCGGCATTCATAGAACCAACCACAAGCTTTACCCGGAAATCAACCCGCTGGAATCCCCCTCATTCGAAGAAAAAGTACGAATTTTACAGCAAATTGACCAATATTTACGCAATAAAACCCCCCAAGTCCGCCAAGTAACCGTTATGTTAAGGGCAAGCTATCAACATATAGAATTAATCCACGCCGATGGCGCAAAGAGTCACGACATCCGCCCGCTATGCCAGTTAGTTATTAATGTAGTAGTAGCCAAGGGCGAAAAACAAGAAACTGGCTTCTACGGCTGTGGCGGCAGACAAAATTTTGATCAATTCATCAATGCAACAAATTGGCGTGCATCTGCTGATGAGGCTTTACGCGCCGCTCTTGTAAACCTTGAAGCTGAAGCCCCCCCCGCCGGCAATTTTGATATTGTTCTGGGCAACGGTGTAACAGGAGTCATGCTACACGAAGCCGTAGGTCATGGCTTGGAAGGTGATTTTAATCGCCAAGGAACCTCCGCCTTTTCTAACCTCATAGGCGAACAAGTGGCGGCTAAAGGAGTAACGATTGTTGATGATGGATCTCTTCCCAATTGCAGAGGCTCACTCAACATTGACGACGAGGGCACCCCCACAGGTTGCCATACTTTAATCGAAGATGGCAAATTGGTGGGCTATATGCAGGACCGCCTGAATGGGCGGCTTATGGGCGGCCATTCAACAGGCAACGGCCGCCGGCAATCCTACGCTCATACCCCTTTGCCACGCATGACCAATACATTCATGTTAAACGGAGGCTATAGCTCTGAAGAGATCATTGCTTCTGTAAAAAATGGCATTTATGCCGTTTCCTTTGGTGGTGGGCAAGTGGACATTACTTCGGGCAAGTTTGTTTTTGAATGTACTGAAGCCTATCGAATAGAAAATGGTAAAATTAAAGCCCCTATAAAGGGCGCGATGCTAATCGGAAACGGGCCTGAAGCTATGAAACGCATCACCATGGTAGGCAACGATGCTAAATTGGATCCTGGTTTAGGTACCTGCTCTAAAGATGGACAATCCTTACCTGTAGGAGTTGGACAGCCGCATGTACGCATTAACGGCCTTACCATTGGAGGTACAGCAATCGCTCCTTAACAATTTTTGCTTTTTTTTGATATGGCGCGTTCAATTACATTAAGAATAGGCACTACTAAGATGATAGTACAACTCTATTTTTAGCTATAAGAACCATAGCCTTAGCCAAGGCTTACCCCATACTTTTTCAGTAGCAAACGTTGCAATGATAATGGTATGTTTTGCCTTGAAAAAAACCAATGGATACCCCAAGATTCTTGCCGTCTAGCACTCAGCACAACAACTAAAATTTCCAGCCGCGCTTTTCAGAACGTTTATGGAGGACGGCCACTATTTCCAGATGAGGCGACCATAAAAATTGATCAATAGGTACAATCTTTTCTATCTGATAGCCGCCTTTAACCAGAATTTCTAAATCGCGGGCAAGGCTCAAAGGATTACAAGAAACAGCAACAACTTTTGGTACTTTTGTTTTAGCAATTTCTTGGGTTTGTTTTTCTGCCCCTGCCCGCGGCGGATCAAAAACAATAGCATCAAATTCTGACAGTTCTTTTGCCAAAAGCGGGCGGCGAAAGAGATCGCGCTGGCTATAGCGAATAGGCTTTAGCCCCCGCGCTTCACGTGCAGCCCTTGCAAATGCTTGTACCGCTGCGCCATCGCTCTCTATAGCGTATACCTGCATTGTTTTAGCCATAGAAAAGCTAAAGGTACCTAAACCAGAAAATAAGTCAACCGCATTTTTCGATTTAGACAAAGCCGCTACAACCAAAGCAACCATTGCCTTCTCAGCATCATGACTAGCTTGTAAAAAATTCGCGGGCGGTAAATCCACGCGCACTCCATTAAAGGAAAGATGCGGCCTTTCCTGCTCAAGAATAACCTCGCCAGCCACTGATAAGCGTAAAAAACCGCATGCTAAAGCCCCCTGTACCAATTTTTGCCGCACCCGTTCGCTCAAAAAGAGACAATCCCCAAACGCTACATCAAGACCGTTTTGCGCTAGGGTAATGGTAACATCAAAATTTTTGCAATCCTGTAATAAAAAAGCGCATAAAGCTCTTATATCGGGTAATTTTTCAGTAATAGCTGGATGAGCTATTGGACATTCTTCAATATCAATCACTTCACCCGAACGATACCGATGAAAGCCTAAGACCTGCCCTTGTGGGGTAGCACAGGCATGCAAGGTAAGACGGCGGCGCGCAAAAGGCCTTCCGCTTATCAGCGGAGCAATTTCAGCACTAATCCCCCGCGCTTTGATTGCCGCCACTAATAAAGACCGCTTCCATTCTTGATAAGACGAAATTTCCCAATGTTGCAAAACACAGCCACCACAGGCTCCAAAATGCCTGCAACGGGGAGAGACACGCTCTTTCGATGCATCTTTCAAAGCAATAAGTGTAGCCTGTTTTCTCTGCCGTGCGACTAATACACGCTCACTAGGCAAAGTAAATGGCACGCTAAAGACCCCTGCGGGAGAATAGGCAACACCTGCGCCGTCATTGCCCACGTAACGAATACAAACATCCTCAGTCAAGATATTTCTCTCCAAACAATAAATATTCTTTATTCCCATCACCCCCAAGAATCGGTGATGGTAAAAGACCCTTTGCCCGCCAATGGGGCTCAGCATTAAGCCAAGCGAACATGCGCCTTGCAACCCGTACCCCTTCCGTGGGATCTTTCAGTAGCCCCCCTTTGCCAAGACCCGCGCGCCCTACTTCAAATTGCGGTTTTACCAATAAAATTGCCTGCGCTCCCATTTGCGCTAAGGCAAGCGCTGGCGGAAGCGCTTTAGTCAACGAAATAAAACTCACGTCCGAAACAATTAACTCCACAGGCCAACCCTCAAGATGCGCAACTGTTAAATTCCGAGCATTTACGCCCTCTAAAAGGCAAATCGCTGGATTCTGACGCAAAAGGGGCGATAATTGCCCATGCCCCACATCTAAAGCTAAAACACGCTTTGCTCCGTATTCCAATAACACTTGAGTAAAGCCCCCAGTAGATGCGCCAATATCGAGGGCACACCGCCCTACGACATTAACAGGAAACGCCTCAAGCGCTGCCAACAGTTTTAGGGCAGCGCGCGAGACATAATTTTGCGCAGGATCAGCAACACTAATAACAGCATCATAGGCCACATTTTGCCCTGCCTTCGCTACAAGCACGTGATCCACCCAAACCGTACGACGGGAGATAGCGTCCCTCGCTCTGGAACGCGTAGGGAAAAAACCGCGCGCCACAAGGACGTGATCAAGCCGGCCCTTAGCAAGCATTTTAGACTTTCATACCCTGCGCGTCCGCTAAAGGAAAAGATTCGTAACCAAAAGCGGCCAAAACGGTTCGTACAATTCCTAAGCTATCCAACCCCACTTGCGCGAGGGTTTTCTCTTGCTCCCCATGATTAAGGTGACAATCAGGCAAATGAAGCGTACGAATTTTTAAACCCTTTTCTAATAAGCCCTCTTTAGCATAGAATTGCAAAAGGTGCGCCCCAAAGCCTAACATTGCCCCCTCTTCAATGCTTACTACAGTTTCATGATTTTGAGCGATGCGACGCAAAAGATCCTCATCCAAAGGCTTAGCAAAACGGGCATCCACCACACTAGTTGACAAGCCATAAGCATCCAAAACCCCAGCAGCGTTCAAAACCTCACTAAGCCGTGCTCCGAAATTGATTAAAGCGACCTTATCGCCCTCTTGCAACAAACGCCCTTTACCAAGAGGCAAAACTTCACCGCGCTCAGGAAGATCCATCCCTACCCCATCGGCACGTGGATAACGAAAGGAGATCGGCCCTTCATCATAAGCCGCAGCTGTGCGAACCATGTGCATAAGTTCTAACTCATCTCCTGCAGCCATAACCACAAAATTTGGAAGAGCAGCCAAAAAACCCGTATCAAAGCTACCTGCATGGGTGGCGCCATCAGCTCCCACAAAACCAGCCCGATCAATGGCAAAACGAACAGGCAAGTTTTGAATCGAGACATCATGCACAATCTGATCATAACCACGCTGTAAAAAGGTGGAATAAACCGCTACAAAGGGCTTGTAACCTTCACACGCTATGCCCGCTGCAAAAGTTACAGCGTGTTGTTCAGCAATGCCCACATCGAAGCAACGTTCAGGATAAGCTTTCATAAAAAGATCAAGCCCTGTGCCACTTGGCATAGCGGCGGTAATCCCAACGATTTTATGATCAATACGCGCCTCTTCCAAAAGAGCTTTAGAAAACACTTTTGTATAAGAAGGCGCATTGCTAATCGCCTTCGCTTGTTTGCCTGTCGCAATATCAAAACGACCAACCCCATGATACTTATCAGAAGCAGCTTCAGCAGGCGGATAGCCTTTACCCTTATGGGTGACGATATGAAGCAAAACAGGACCCGATGGGTGCTCGCAGATGTTCCGCAAAACAGGCAATAAATGGCTAAGGTTATGGCCGTCAATTGGACCGACATAATAAAAGCCTAATTCTTCAAATAAAGTACCCCCCGTCAAAAAACCGCGAGCGAACTCTTCAGATCGACGAGCCTTTTCCGAAAAAAAATTGGGTAATTTCATACTTAAGACTTTGGCGCGCTTACGCAAATTACGGTAAGCGGAGCTTGACACTAACCGCGCTAAGTAAGCCCTCATTGCGCCCGTGGGTGGAGCAATGGACATATCATTATCATTTAAAATTACTAATAAGCGCGCATCTAAAGCGCCGGCATTATTCATGGCTTCATAAGCCATTCCCGCTGACATAGCGCCATCACCTATTACTGAAATAATATTGCGCTTTCTTTCCCCCTTTAAGGCACTGGCCACTGCCATACCTAAACCAGCCGAAATAGAGGTGGAAGAGTGGCCCGCTCCAAAAGGATCATAAGCGCTTTCACTTCTCTTAGTAAACCCCGAAAGCCCTCCCTCTTGCCGTAGAGTTCGAATGCGGCTACGACGACCAGTTAAAATCTTATGAGGGTAAGCTTGATGGCCAACATCCCAAATAATCTTATCATTGGGCGTATTAAAAATATAATGCAAGGCCACAGTTAATTCAACAACCCCTAGCCCCGCTCCTAGGTGGCCGCCTGTTTTAGAGACCGCATCAATTGTCTCTTTCCGCAATTCATCAACCAATTGCGGCAAATCAACCTCGGCTAATCGGCGTAAGTCCGCAGGACAAGAGATTGTATCAAGCAAAGGGGTGAAAGGTTGTACCACGCTTAATAGCTCCTTTGAGTAAAGGGGGTAGGACGAAAACATTTCTATTTTAGCGCCTGCTGTACCATGCCTTTTAGAGGTAAGGCCAGTCACGATCAGAGTATACAGCCACAATGAACCTTCAATAAAGGCGCTATCAGACATTTTTCTAAGTCAAAGCACCTCTCGCCCGCTTATCAAAATTATAAGGCTTTAGACCTATTCTGAATCAAGCGGCTCTAGCCCCTCTGGTTCACCATCTTGCGAAAGACGGATTTTTTGCACTTTATCCTCTGCCGCCTTCAACAGCGTGTCACAACGCTTTTTTAGCGCTTCGCCCCTCTCATAACTACGGATAGAATCTTCAAGCGAAATATTGCCGCGTTCCAAATTACCCACAATCCCTTCTAGCTCTTTGAGAGCATCTTCAAAGCTTAGACCATCTACATCAGCGTTATTGTTAATTTCATCCATTTTTAGCCTCATAAAATATCGGTTTTGCTAATTGAAATGCCAAACCCTTCTAATCCAACATAGTGACGCTCTTTCGAAGCATATACAATAGCCGAATGAATTCCTAGATCTTTTAAAATTTGGGCACCTAAGCCTATTTGCCGCCATTCTTCTTCACGCTTAATCGCTTGCTCATGGTATTCACTCATCGACAAGGCAGTAGCTCGTCCGACCCCTACTGACCCTTCACGTAGATAAACGAAAACCCCACGTCCGCATTCTTCTAACATACGCGCCATCACCACCTCAATTGCATCTGTTTGGCCAAATACATCGTGCAATACATTTTCATGGTGTAGGCGTACGGGAATATTTTCTCCATCGCGTATATCCCCTAACACTACTGCCATATGCTGCATAGGTTCCCAAGGCAAGTGATAACAATAAGCTGTAGCAACACCAAGCTTAGTTTGAATGGGCAAAACCGCCACCCGTTCCACTAATTTTTCTTGCCGTTGACGGTAAGCGATAAGATCAGCTACCGTGATGATTTGCAAATTATGGATCGTTGCAAACTCTTTAACCTCTATGCCATTTTTTACACTACCGTCATCATTAACCAATTCACCAATTACCCCGATTGGAGGCAAATGTGCCAAACGGCAAAGATCGACCGCTGCCTCCGTATGTCCCGAGCGCATCAAAACACCGCCCTCTTTAGCGATGAGTGGGAAAACATGGCCAGGACGAACAAAATCGTTAGCCCCAGCATTAGGATTGGCAAGGTTTCGCACAGTCAAAGTACGGTCATCAGCGGAAATGCCTGTGGTCGTTCCATGCCGATAATCAACGCTCACTGTAAAAGCGGTTTGGTGGGCTGAATCATTTTCGGCCACCATCTGCATTAAATTAAGGCGCTTAGCTTCCTGCCGTGGCATGGGAGCACACACAATCCCCGATGTATAGCGGACAATAAAAGCCATTTTTTCAGATGTGCAATGGACGGCGGCTACGATGAGATCGCCTTCATTTTCGCGCCCATCATCATCGGTTACAATAACTATCTCTCCGCGCTCAAACGCCCGGATCGCCTCCACAATACGCTTTTGCTCATATGCCATTAACTACCCTTTATCCTTCACCCTGCCCTATATATTAAGCCTGTCCAGCTAAATTTGCGTCACATGTACCTAATAGAGCTTTCTGCATTACCTATAGTCTATCAAAGATTAGTACACTATCCTTAATTTTATAAGGCCTTTATAAAGGCTCATCACCTTGGCCAGTCTGGCCTCGATGCCGTAGATAATGATCGGCCAAAGCGCAAGCTACCATCGCTTCTGCCACAGGCACAGCCCTTATACCCACGCAAGGATCATGCCGTCCTTTAGTAACAACATCTACTTCTTCACCTAGTTTATTCAAGGAGCGTTTACTAATCAAGATAGACGAAGTGGGCTTTACTGCAAGGCGTGCAATAATAGGTTGTCCCGTAGAAATCCCGCCTAAAATTCCCCCCGCATGGTTTGACAAAAAGCGTGGGGCTCCACCATCCCCACGGCGCATTTCATCAGCATTCTCTTCACCACGTAAAAGCGCACTGGCAAAACCATCACCAATTTCCACCCCTTTAACGGCGTTGATTGACATCAAAAGCCCAGCAATATCCTGATCAAGCTTACCGTAAAGCGGCGCACCTAAACCAGCAGGAATATTTTCCGCCACCACCTCAACAACCGCACCCACCGAAGAACCCGCCTTACGAATCTCATCTAAGTAAACCGCAAATGAATCGACAGCTTGAGCATCGGGTGTAAAAAAAGGATTATTTTCGACTTCTGCCCAATCCCATCGATCGCGGTTGATAGTCTTTGTACCAATCGCCACGACAGCCCCGCGGATGACTACGGAAGGGATGATTTTACGTGCCAAAGCGCCTGCGGCCACCCGCGCCGCTGTCTCGCGCGCTGAAGAACGGCCCCCGCCGCGAAAATCGCGCAAACCATATTTAGCGTCATAAGTATAATCAGCATGGCCTGGCCGATAGGTATGGGCGATTGAGCCATAATCTTTTGAACGCTGATCAGTATTTTTGATCATTAGCGAAATGGGGGTGCCTGTAGTGCGCAAGAGGGATGCGTCATTTTTATCTGCTACAAAGCCCGATAAAATCTCTACTTGATCCAACTCACGCCTCTGGGTTGTGTATTTTGATTGGCCAGGGCGGCGCTTATCAAGATAGGTTTGGATATCTTCGCGCCGAAATATAATACCAGGCGGGCATCCATCTACTACACAGCCCAAAGCGGGACCGTGACTTTCTCCCCATGTTGTTACACGAAATAAATGACCAAATGTATTATAGGACACTCAAACACCGCCTCTTTTTGAAAACTTTATTTATACAAACCACAATCACCAATCCAATAAGCCGCTCACTTCCAGCATACCAGTACCGATTATAATCCATTTTCTTAAATTTCTGCTATATTTTCGACATAATAAGCTTTATATTAGCTCTTACATAGGGGGTTTCCATCAATCATAACATTGAGGGTTGCGCAAAAGCATAAAGTTTGCTTTCAAACAGAATGGATTGCTTATCGTTTATCCGCCCCATCCTTATATGGTGATTTGATATGAAGAAATATGCGCTTTTCAGTTTAGGCCTAGCCCTTTTTCTAGCGCCCTGTGCCTATGCTGACGATGCTTCTGGCACGATTACTGCTATTAACGAGGCCACAAATACTTTTGTCCTTGACGGAAAGCAAACCTATACTCTGCCCGGAGAATTTGATTATAGCGTCCTCCATACAGGAATGAGGGTGCTTGTCTTTTATGATGTCCAAAATGAACAACGTTATGTCAATGATATCGAGCCGCAAGACAATTAAAAGATAAAATTGTTTTGCACCCACCTTTAAAATACCACCCACAACGCTGCCGCAATACATTCGTGCGCCAATATTGGTAGGTGATACTAAGAATCTTCACCATGTCCCCCCGACGCTGCAACAATACCCGCTAATCTTTGACGACAGAGATATCAGGGGCATCAACCGCCTTCATACCAATAGTGTGATAACCGGAATCTACATGATGAACCTCGCCAGTAACAGCCCTTGAAAGATCTGATAAAAAATAAAGCGCTGCGTCACCTACTTCTTCAATTGTAACAGTACGGCGCAAGGGGGCATTGTATTCATTCCACTTCAGGATATAACGAAAATCGCCGATTCCCGAAGCAGCCAACGTTTTAACAGGCCCTGCAGAAATCGCGTTAACGCGGATATTTTGTGGACCAAGATCAACCGCCAAATAGCGCACACTAGCCTCTAAAGCAGCCTTAGCAACACCCATCACATTATAATTAGGCATAACTTTTTCTGCGCCATAATAACTTAGGGTAAGAATTGACCCGCCTTTAACCATAAATTTTTCTGCTCTCTGCACCAAAGCGGCCAATGAATAAACAGAGATATTCATAGTCATACGAAAATTAGCTTCACTTGTATCAACGTAGCGCCCCATCAACTCATCTTTATCGGAAAAGGCAACCGCATGAACCAAGAAATCTAAATGCCCCCATTTTTGTGAGAGTGTCGCAAAAACAGCGTCAATAGAGACGCCGTCGGTAACATCGCAATGGCCGCACACAAAACCACCTAACTCTTTCGCCAAGGGCTCCACACGCTTCTTCATTGGATCCCCTTGATAAGTAAAAGCGAGCTCAGCTCCCGCAGCGCGAGCGGCTTTTGCAATCCCCCAAGCCATTGACCTATTATTAGCCAATCCAAGGATCAACCCGCGCTTCCCCTTTAATAAACCGTTATTATTAACCATTACCTTGCCCCATTCATATAACAATTTCTTGAATGATTAGCCTCAAATTAAACTAAATTCGCACCATAGTTTTGATATCTAGGCCTTTTCCGTAAAAAAATACACGCGCCCTTATAAAAGCTCCGGCAACTTTATTATTATCCTATTGCATAAGTTGCCCTCTCCTTCAAGCGATAGCGTAAAATCACAAACTTAAAGACATAATTTAAGAGCTTCAAATTGCAATCATAGCATCCTACGCTAATCATGAAATTCTTCCTCTTCTCTAATTTAAGCCATATCTTTTACGTCGATTGCGACTTAAAAAACTGTTCTAAAGCTAAATCCCCCTTTTCTGGTAGCATCAACCGAATATGGACATAAAGATCACCGCGCGCGCCGCTTTTAAGAGGCAACCCTTTACCCTTTAGGCGCAAAATTCGATCCGAACTCGACCACGCGGGCACAGTAACCGACACCCGCCCCTCCAAGGTTTCTACTTCTTCTTTTGCCCCCAATACCGCATTTTTAAGCGGGATAAATAAATCCATATGCAAAGAGCGGCCTTCTACCCGAAACCGTCTATGGGATTCGATTTTAATTGTGATGAGGGCATCTCCTGCCTTTTGATGACCGTCTCCCCCGCCTTGCCCTTTCAAACGGATTACTTGCCCATCTTCCACGTAAAGAGGCAATTTAATTTTCAGTTTTTTGCCATTAGGAAATAAAGCTTCTACACGCTCCGCTCCTACAAGCTGCTCCAAACTCACGCGCAAAGTTACCTTAATATCAGCTCCAGGTGGCTGTTCATAAGCGCGCCTGCCCCCAAACTCACCACCAGCACGACCGCCAAAAAAATCACGAAACAAATCGCTCGGATCAAACCCGCCCCCTTGAGTGCGAAATTCAAAACTACGCGCGCCGTTCGCGCCACCAAAAGGGTTGCTACCACCAGCAAAGCCCTGATAGGTAGGTTTGCCTTCAGCATCAATTTCACCACGATCAAATTGGCTACGCTTTTCCGAATCACTCAAAATTTCATAGGCTTGATTAAGCTCAGCAAATTTTTCTTGGGCGCGCGGATCCTGTTGATTTTGATCGGGATGATAACGTTTAGCCAATTTGCGAAATGCAGATTTAATATCTTGCGGCTTAGCTTGGCGCGCTACGCCTAAAATCGTATAGGGATCACGCATAATATCCTCTTTCCCTTCATGACCCGCTGCCGCCATAAGGACGGTAGGTGGGCATATATTTTTTATCGCTCATATATATAAAACTCCTTTAAAAAACTAGCCAATACTACTACATTTGAGGAGAGAAAAACACCATATCCCACTTATCGGCTCCTATTTTGCAAATGCGCCCATGATAAAGAGCAATGCCATCATAGGATGCGCGCGTTGTTTGAAAAGTGCGGCATAGACGCCCGCCAATCACTAATTGATTAAGATCACTAATAACGCCTTGGCTACCCGTATTAGGATTATCCCACTCAATATGGGAGGTAGCCGTAAAAGGGTCAACCAGCGCTGCAATTCGGTTGCGTATAAAGGATCGGTCATCTTGAGTAACATCATCAAAACCAAGCCCTGGTATGTCTGCTAAAGTATCAGGAGCAGCACTTAGTGACCCAGCATCTTGCTGTGGTGCGCTACTATCAAAAGCGCTAGGGTTTTTAACATCTGAAATAATACAGGCTTGCAAAGCTATAAAAATAGGCATCATAAAAATTACATGACTTAAAGGCTTTTTCAGCATAGAAAAAAAGTAACCCATATTTATAGCCTCTTGCACCCACGAAACCCATCACACTACCTTGCATAGCTCACAAATCAGGTGTCATATGAATGATAAAACCTTAATAAGCGATAGCTCTTCTTATAATCCCTTTATACTTTTTGGCCAATGGCTAAAAGAAGCCGAAAAGCACGAGATAAACGATGCCAACGCCATGGCGCTTGCCACAGTGGATAGCACGGGTCTTCCCGATGTACGTATGGTACTTCTCAAAGAATTTGATACCCGTGGCTTTGTCTTTTACACCAATTATGAAAGCACCAAGGGGCAACAAATCCTCCATACAATGAAAGCGGCTCTGTGCTTTCATTGGAAAAGCCTGCGACGACAAATTCGAATACGCGGCAAAATAGAACAAATAAACGATGCCCAAGCTGATCATTATTACCATTCACGCCCGCGGGGCAGCCAAATCGGCGCTTGGGCTTCCAAACAATCGCGTCCCTTAGAAAGCCGTTTTGCCTTAGAAAAAGCAATCGCTGAATATAGCTTACGCTATCCAACAGGAGAGATCCCGCGTCCACCCTATTGGTCTGGCTTTCGGCTTATTCCTTCCAGCATTGAATTCTGGCATGATCGCACCTATCGGTTACATGATCGCTTTTACTTCACCCGCCCAACCGAAGACGGGCAATGGAAAAAGCAAAGGCTTTATCCATAAGTTGAAGAAATTGCTGCCAAAAGCAGGCCAAAAAAAAGCAAAGCCCCCACCCAAGTATTTGCGTAAAATAAACGCAAACATTGACTACTATCATTAATATCAAGCCGCCAAATCTGAAAGATAAAATGAACAGCCACGAAAAAAAGCCCAAAGTATGCCCAGGTTGAAACCTGCGCTATAAAAAAAGCGCCCCCTGCAAGCACCACAAAACCGCCATAGCACCAAGCCAAAGCGTGGGCAGTTTTTACTCCAAATAATCGCGCCGTTGAGCGCACGCCAATCAAAGCATCGTCTTCTTTATCTTGATGTGCATAAATTGTATCATAGCCAATAGTCCACAAAACACCCGCTGCATAAAGCAAAAGTGCGGCAGGCCCTAAAGCACCATATGCAACCGCAAAGCCCATCATCGCCCCCCAATTAAAAGCTAAGCCTAAAAAAAATTGTGGCCAATACGTAATGCGTTTCATGAAAGGATAAATAATAATCAGCCCCAAAGAAGCAAAGCCGAGTATAATGCTGAATTCGTTAAATTGTAAAAGAACAACCAATCCGCAAAGCCCCTGCAAGAGCATGAATATTTTAGCATTAAACCGGCTTAAACGCCTCGCTGGTAAGGGGCGAGAACGGGTACGCTCTACCTTTTGATCAATTTTATGATCAATCAAATCATTCCAGGTACAACCCGCCCCCCGCATAGACACAGCACCTATCCAAAACAACAAAAGATAGCGCCAAAAATCGAAGGAAAAGACTGAAAAAGGCGAGGCAGGCATTGCTACGGCCAACCCTAGCCCCCAAAAACATGGCCACATGAGCAAATGCCAGCCAATTGGCCGATCCCAACGCGCTAATTGCGCATATGGCCAAAACCAGCGCGGCAACCATGTATAAACCCAATGGTTAGAAAGAGCATCCTGCACACGGGCGCCTGCAGTCATGGAAAGAGGTTTTTCCTGCTCAGTCATCTACCTACCTTTAGCCTTGAAAAAACACCAAGTTCTGCCTATAAACGTCTATCTCTTTAGCCTTCTTTTACCAGGGGAGCAAGCCATGAACGTATTGCTTATCGGATCAGGCGGACGCGAGCACGCTTTAGCATGGAAGATCTCTACCTCGCCGCTTTTAAAAAAACTCTATTGCGCTCCAGGCAATCCTGGTACCAGCCGATACGGTGAGAGCGTAACCCTTACCATTAGTGACCATGCATTAGTTATAGATTTTTGTCGTAAACACGCTATTGACCTTGTTGTGATAGGCCCAGAAGGGCCCTTAGTAGCAGGGATATGTGATGCTTTGCGTAAAGCAGGTATTGCCTGCTTTGGCCCCAGCCAAAAAGCGGCTGCCCTTGAAGGGTCTAAGGGATTTACCAAGGATCTATGCCGTGATTATAATATCCCCACCGGCGCATATCAGCGATTCAATGACCCGCAAGCCGCTAAAGCCTATATACGCCAGCAAGGCGTGCCCATTGTGGTAAAAGCTGATGGTTTGGCCGCTGGAAAGGGCGTAGTAGTAGCCCATAAACTTGAAGATGCCTATAGTGCTATTGATGCGTGTTTTAGTGGTGCCTTTGGCGAAGCAGGCAGCGAAATTATTGTGGAAGCTTTTCTTTCTGGTGAAGAGGCAAGCTTTTTTTGCCTATGTGATGGGCATAACATCTTGCCCCTGACCTCGGCTCAAGACCACAAACAAGTGGGCGACGGCGATACAGGACCCAATACAGGAGGAATGGGCGCCTATTCACCTGCCCCAATTATGGACGAAGCCATGACGAGCCGTACCTTAGAAGAAATTGTTAAACCCGCAATTCAAGGTATGGCAGAAAGAGGCGCTCCTTTTTGTGGAGTTTTGTTTGTGGGGCTTATGATCACCAATAAAGGACCCGAGCTGATTGAATTTAATGCGCGCTTTGGCGACCCAGAATGCCAAGTTTTGATGATGCGCCTTAAAGATGACCTTTTACCTTTGTTATACGACGCCGCCTATGGACGCTTGGCGCCCCGCCCCCTTAAATGGGATGATAAAGCCGCACTCACGGTGGTGATGGCAGCTAAAGGCTATCCTGACACACCTCAGAAAGGGAGCACTATCCGGGGCCTAGAAAAAGCTAGCCGCCTCGAGCATGTGATGATCTTTCATGCAGGTACAAAGGTTCAAGAAGGCGCTATCATTGCCAATAGTGGGCGAGTTTTAAATGTAACCGCCACTGGCACTACAGTTTCAGAAGCCCAAAGACGCGCTTACCAAGCCATAGCCGTAATAGATTGGCCACAAGGCTTCTGTCGCCAAGACATCGGCTGGCGGGCGGTAGCGCGCGAGAAAAAAGCCTTTAACTCCTAATGTGCAGAAATTTCCCGCCCTAAAATAATACGCAAATCAGCAAGCTGATCATCAGTGAGTGCCTTTTTTGGTAAAATATTGAATTTATCTTTTGAAATATAAAGTATAAGACAATCGGGATATTCACGCCAATCATAAAAAAGCCGAAACGGATAAACGCTTTTTAGCGTAGGAGTCCGAATGACCAGATTATGGTCATCCCATAGCCATATTTGTTCAACGCTCAAGCGCTTATCGCGGTTAAGCTGGCGCCTAGCGCGGCTTGGAATATAAAGATAATAATTCAACAGCCAAATAGAAATAATAATAGCTCCGTAAAGAAAACTAGCTTTCTGCAGAGAGCTACTCCAATAATGCAGCCAATTAACCCCCTCAACTGCAATAACGACCGTGGAAAACAGCACAACCGCACCAAACCACGCGAAAGCATTGCCCCATAATGCTTTACGCGCAAGAATTTTAGCGCGATAATGGCGCGTCACTGCTGCTACAGCTTGCTGTCTTTCCAATCTAAATTGAGCTCGCCCCGCTACCTTCATAACATTTTCCCTGGGTTCATAATCCCAAGAGGATCAAATACCTGCTTCAACGCCCGCATAATATCCACGTATACCGGCGATTTGAAAGCCAATAAATCTTGGCGCTTTAATTGACCTATCCCATGCTCCGCTGAAAAAGACCCCCGATAGGCAACAGCCAAATTATGAATTTCATGAGTCATTTTGCTCCATAACGCCAAAAAACTAGCCGCATCACTGCCCACAGGCTGAGAGACATTATAATGGAGGTTGCCGTCCCCCATATGACCAAAGCAAACAATTCTAGCCCCTGGAGCCAACGTCTCTACTACATGCGCTGCTTTGCTAATAAATACTGGTATAGAGGCAATAGGCAAAGAAATGTCATGCTTAATGGACGCGCCGGCCTGCTTTTGAGCGGGTGAGATAACCTCACGCAAGCGCCAAAAGGCTTGGCATTGCGCCAAGGATTGTGCAAGCACTGCATCTTCAACCGTTTGGCTTGTAAAGGCTTTAAATATAATATCTTCAAGTGCATTTTGCGCTTCTATTTGGCTTTGATGAGACGAAATCTCCAACAAAACATACCACGCATGCTGACCACTAAGCGGCGAACGCACGCCGCTTCCATAAGCGCATGCCATTTCTAACGCTGTATTTGAGATCAACTCAAAGCCTGTCAATGAAAACGCCGCTCGCTCTTGAGCAAAAGCAAAAAGCCCCTCCGCATCTTGAACGCTCCCTAGACCTATAAAGGCCGTTGCTCGCCCTTGGGGGCGGGGGAATAATTTTAAGGCCGCAGCGGTGATAATGCCCAGAGTACCTTCCGCTCCGATAAAAAGGTTTTTTAAGTCATAGCCACTATTATTTTTTTTGACAAAGCAAAAATCATCAAGAACTCGGCCATCGGGCAACACAACTTCAAGACCCAAGCATAATTCCCGCATATTACCATAAGCAAGTACCGCGGTGCCCCCAGCATTAGAAGAAAGGTTTCCGCCAATCTGACAACGCCCTTCTGCCGCTAAAGACAGGGGAAAAAGCCGGCCATTTTCTGCCGCTACCTCTTGCAAATTTTGCAAAATAACCCCCGCCTCAACAATTATCCACTGGCCAGCAGGATCAATTTCACGGATACCATTCAAACGTTCGAGCAAAAGTAGCACCGCGCCCCCGCTTTCATGAGGGATCTGCCCGCCTACCAATCCTGTATTGCCCCCTTGCGGGACGATAGGCGTGCGGCTTTGACTTGCAAGCTGCATGATCGCAGCGACTTGCGCTGTTGAAGAAGGGCGCAAGAC